>NZ_JACHVB010000012.1:300000-504675 GCF_014230085.1 Ruficoccus amylovorans
GAAAACCCGCTGCGGCACTGGCGGGGCGGTCAAGGGCAAGACCATCGAAATCCAGGGCGACCAGCGCGAAGCCGTCGCCGCCGAACTCGAACAACGCGGTTACCGCGTCGTCTTCGCCGGCGGCTGACGGGGTGCCCCCGCTGGCAATGAGGGGCTTCGCCCCTACGCGCCCAAAAAGGGCGCTACCCCGTGCGGTGGCGGGGGATTCCAAGAGGAGGTTTTGGAGTTTTTAAGGCTTTCTCAGGCTGGTCATTTAAACCGGGTCAGGCGCAGGTAAAGAATGAGCAAGACGATTTCGGCCACGAGTAAATTCCAACTCTGGGAGAACGAGTCGAAGGTGCCGTTGACGGCGAGCACGGCAGTCGTGACACCCGCCGCGACCATGACGATGAGAAAGGTCAGTAGCACCCGTCTGCCCTGTGGGCCGTCGCCAAGCGCCCACAAGATAAAGAGGGCAGGACAGTAAAAGACGATGGTGACCGCGAAGGGCAGGAACACCATCCCCGCCAGCCGCGAATACAGCGGGAGTTCCCAGTCCCAGGGGCGTACCAGCCAAAGAGTCGGGAGAGCCAGCACGAGCCAGGCGATAAAAAACTCTTTCGTCAGGCGAAAAGGTTTTTCGAGGCGGTTCATGGCGACTGTCCGGGACAGCCTGAGCTGGGTTTCAGTCAGCCGGTTCTGCTAGCGCTGGGTGGTTTCGGAACTGGTGGTCTCCGAAGATTCGGGGGCCTTGGGTGTTTCAACCGGGCGCGGAGCCGGATTTTCGCGGCGGGCGGATTGTTGCTTGTTGTCCTCTTCTTCGAGGGCTTGCTTAAAGGTGCTTTCAGCTTCCTGCGTGGCCTTTTTGAATTCCTTCATCGATTTGCCCAGGCCCTTGGCCAATTCGGGCAGGCGCTTGGCCCCGAAGAGCAGCAGGATAATGATGAGAATGAGCAGGATTTCCTGCCAGCCCAGGTTTTGGATAAAGGCGAGAGCGTTGATTGAATTCATGGGAATCGTTTGTGAGTGAAAAATAGGGCTACTCGGGGCGCAAAACAACTCCAAATCCGTGTTTTACGGGGAGACTTGCCGGGTGCTGGGCGAGAGTTGGCCCGAACTGTACAGTTCGTTGACAAAATCCGTGTACTGCGGGCCGGGGTAAATGATCTCGTTGCCGGGCTGCGGATCGCCGACGATTTGGGTTAATCCGACCGCCTTGCCATTGCGCATGAGCGTCATCTGGTAGGCGCCGGTCACGGCAAGGTCGTCACCGCGGGCCAGCAGTAGCTCGTCCCCGAAAAACGCCATGTAGCGGCTGTCGAGCCAGACCACGCCGAAGCCCCGCTCCTTGTCCACGCTGACCAGTTCGCCGACGCGCAGGTTACGCGAGGACGCAGGATTGTCCGTTTCGGGGGTCGGTTCCTCGGCAGTCTTCTGGGGTTCTTCGTCCTCATCCGAGCCGAACAGAAAACTGAAAAAGCCGCCGGATTCTTTCTGGGGAGGAGTTGCTTGCGCCGGGGCGGGGTCAAATGCCGGGGTAGGCGGTGTAGGTGTCGAGGACGCGTCCGCATCCGTAAACGCGCTCACGGGCTCGGGAAAGGTGGTTGGCGGCTCCAGCGGGTTGCCGTCGGCATCGACGCGCACGGCCTGCACCACGATGTCCGGCTGCGGACCATTGTCCGAAGGCAGCGCAAAGGGCTCGCCGGTGGCCGAGCTGTCAATGTAGTCACCCTTGATCTGGGTAGTGTAGCCGGTGGTCATGGTGACGCCGGGCGGCAGGCCGGGGATGGCGGCGGCGTTGCCAGCGCCCGCGGAGGCTCCGCTCTGTCCGCCGGCATTGGCTGCTCCCGCGCTGCGGGGCGAGGCGCCGGACGCGGTCGCCGTCGTAGTGACACCGCCCAGCGTGACGCCGGGGATGGAATCAACATCGCCGCCAGCAGGAGCCTCGTCTCTCTCGTCGTCGAGTTGGACGGGCTTGCGCTGCTGGGAAATGGGCGGCTTGGCCTGCCGGGGCGCGGCCCAGACATCCGTGACTACCAGGGAAGAGGCGGTCAGCAGGAAGAGGGCTGTTTTGATCCCGCGCATGGGGCAGGCTGGCGCAAAGTTGGAAGGGTTATTCTCCGGGGCGGCGGAAGTTGTCGAAGCCGGGGCCGGAGGTGTCGATTTCGCCCTCGAAGAAGCCGTGAAGCTGGCGGATACGGGTCGGGTGACGCATCTTGCGCAGGGCCTTGGCCTCGATCTGGCGGATACGCTCGCGGGTGACCTTGAACTGGCGGCCCACTTCCTCCAGTGTGCGGCTGTAGCCGTCCTGCAGGCCGAAGCGCAGGGAGAGGACGCGGCGTTCGCGCTCGGTGAGGGAGTCGAGCACGTCCATGATCTTCTCGCGCAGGAGCGAGTAGGCGGTCATGTCGTAGGGGTTCTCCGCGCCCTTGTCCTCGATGAAGTCACCGAAGTTGGTGTCGTCGGAGTCGCCGACGGGGCTTTGGAGGGAAATCGGTTGCTGGGCCATCTTCATGATGGCCTGCACGCGCTCGACCGGGAGGTCCATCTCGATGGCGACTTCCTCGGGGGTGGGCTCGTGGCCGAGCTCCTGGAGGAGTTGCTTTTGCACCTGCATGACCTTGTTCAAGGTCTCGATCATGTGGACCGGGATGCGGATGGTGCGGGCCTGGTCGGCGATGGAGCGGGTGATGGCCTGGCGGATCCACCAGGTGGCGTAGGTGGAGAACTTGTAGCCGCGGCGGTACTCGAACTTTTCCACCGCCTTCATCAGGCCCATGTTGCCCTCCTGAATGAGGTCGAGGAAGGAGAGGCCGCGGTTGGTGTACTTCTTGGCGATGGAAATGACGAGGCGCAGGTTGCTCTCGACCATCTCGGTCTTGGCGCGGTGGGCCTCACGCATGTTCTTGCGCACTTCGCGCACGAGGTTGAGGAGTTCCTCCGGCTCGATGCGGTACATCTGCTTGATGTCCTCCAGACGCTTGCGGATGGTCTCGGGGTCGTGCTTGCGGTGGCGGCTGGACTTGACCTTGTTGGCCAGCTTGAGGTGCTCCAGGTGATCCTCGATCTCGCGCAGGGTGGGCGAGAGGTTGTCCAGGAATTCTTCAAAGACCTTCAGCTTGAAGCAGAACTTACGGAAGATGGGCTTGAGGGCGGACTCGTGCTTGGAGAGGCGGGTCTTGGCACGCTTCTCGTTGGAGGAGTCGTCGTCGTGCTTCTGGATGTCGGCCCAGGCGCGTTCGCACTTGGCCTCGACGGCTTCGGCCAGCTCGATCTGCTTGGGCAGGCTCTTGAAATAGTTTTCGCGACTCTCGATCTTCTTGTCGAGGACCACGCGGTCAAAGCGCTCTTCGCGGTCGAGGAGCTTCTTGGCCAGGTCGATCTGGTAAATCGTTGTCAGCCCGACGGAAAAGAGCACATCGGCGGCCTTCTGCTCGGCCTTTTCAATCCGCTTGGAGATGGAGACTTCCTGCTCGCGGGTCAGCAAGGGCACCTGGCCCATTTGCTTGAGGTACATGCGTACCGGATCGTCGAGGATGTCCATGCTGGCCGTCTTGGACTGGGCCTCTTCCTCGTTTTCGACGCGTTGCTTGTAGGCTTCGACTTCTTCGGAGTCGAGGATGTCGATTTCCAGGTTTTCGAGGATGGAGATGACGTTCTCGATTTCCTCGGGGTTGTTGACGCTCTCGGGCAGGACGCGGTTGATGTCCTGCACGGTGAGGTAGCCCTGCTCCTTCGACTGGCGAATGAGCACCCGGATTTTATCATTGAGACGTGCCTGGGCCTTTTCAGAAGGCTTCTTTTTCGGCTCGGCGGCGGCTTCGGAGGTTTTTTTCGACATGATCGGACGGACGGATTGTTACAGGGGGAAAGCGTTTAGAATCGGACAACGGGCGGCTGCCTTAACAGCTTGCGCAGTTCGATCCGCTGGCGGTGAAGGCCGCGGATGGCCTCGGCGTTTTCCGGAGGGGTGTTCATCAGCTTGAGATCCAGCTCCTTTTGAAGTTGCGCCAGGTGGCGGCGGTAGAGCGCACCGACAGGCTCAAGAACCTGCTGTTCGGGCTCTTTGAGTGACACGTCCCGGTTGAGCAGGGCGTAAAGATAATTTCTTTCTTCGTCGGACTCAAGCAGTTCAATAAAATCATCAAGACCGCTCCAGGCATCATTCTGGAACTCGATTAAAAGTTTTCGAAACAGGGCTCCCTCCGGCGTCTTGTCGTTAACCCACTGGTGGTCAACGGCATTGGCAATGGATCGAGCCAAGCTCTCACTATGCAAAGCGATTAACAATAGCTGTGATTCAGCCGTTGTCAATGCCTCCGAAGATAATCGGGGTAAACTATCCGACGGCTCGGGGGCGGCCGGGCGGGCCTGCCCGCTGATGAACCGCTCGAAGTCGCGGTGAAGCGCCAGGCGGTCCACCCGGCTCAGGCGGATGGCGAGTCCGGCCAGGGCCTGCTCGCGGATGACCTCGCTCTCGCTCTGGGCGATGGTGCCGAAAATCTCGTCCAGCCCCCGGCGTTCCTCGGGGCTGCCGGGTTCGACCGTGGGAGGGACGAGCACCCCGGTGGCGAAGTCGATCCAGCTCAGGGACTCGGCGCGAAGGGCTTCCAGGGCCTCGGCGCCGCCCTCGGCCAGCAACTCGTCCGGGTCGCTCCCGGCGGGCAGGCGCAGGAAGCGTACGTCCAGCCCGGCCTTGAGGGCGAGCGGGAGCATGCGCAGGGCGGCCTTTTGCCCGGCGCTGTCGCCGTCGAGCAGGACTTCGGCCCGCGAGGTGTAGCGGCGCAGGAGGGCGAGCTGGTGCTCGGTGATGGCCGTGCCCTGTGGGGCCACGGCGTTGAGAATGCCTTTTTCCACGCAGCGCAGGCAGTCGAGCTGGCCCTCGACCAGGATCAGGCTCTGGCCGTCGCCGACGTGCTGGCGCGCCCGCTCCAGTCCGAAGAGCACGTCGCTCTTTTTAAAAAGAGGAGTTTCGGGGGAGTTGATGTACTTGGCCTCGCGCGAAGGGTCGTCCTGCGGGGTGAGGTCGGTCTGGCGGGCGGTAAAGGCGATGACGCGCCCCTGCACGTCGCGGATGGGGATCATCAGCCGCCCCCGGAAGCGCGGGCGGGCGGCGCGGGCGGCGGTGTCATGGTCGTTGACGTAAAAGAGCCCGCACTGGGCGATGGCCTCGCCGGAGAAGCCCTTTTTGTGCAAAACATCGAGCAGCTTGCCGCCGTTGGAGGGAGCGAAGCCGATCTGGAACTCGTCCGCCAGTTTCAGGGGGAAGCGGCGCTTGCCGGTCCAGTACTCGCGCATGGCGGTGGAGTCGGCGTGCTCGGCCTGGAAGCACCGGTGGTAGTAGTCGGTGGCGGCTTCGTGGATGCCGAGCAGTTCCTTGCGCAGGGAGAGGCGTTCGCGGGGCTGGCCGTCGTCCTCGTACTCCAGCGGGACGCTGAAACGCTCGGCCAGCAACTCGATCGCCTCGCCGAACTCCAGGTTCTCCTTCAACTGCACGAACCGGAACAGGTCCCCGGCGTTGCCCGAGGAGTAGTCCATGAAGACGTTTTTCTCCGGGTGGACGTAGAAGGAAGGCGTTTTTTCCGGGTTAAACGGGCTGAGACCGCGATACTGGGCTCCGGCGCGCTTCATCTGCGTGTACGGGGCGACCACCTCAAGAAGGCTGACCCGCTGACGGAGATTTTCGATACTGCTACGCTTGACCCTGGGCATTCCGCTGAAAAAGTAGAAAAGAAACCACTATCGCCTCCCGTGCAAGCTTGCACGGTGTCGGATTATATCCGGTGACAAATGTCCGGCGTTTAATCCGAATGAAGAAACCGCGTGATCGCCTCTGCGTTTTATCTGTTTTTTAACCACAAAGACACAAAGGGTTTTTGATAGAGCATCTTCGCCCTCATTTCAAATGAGACGCTTTTGCGAGAGCCTGTGCTTCCGTCCTTCCCGTCCTTCCTGTTAAATCCTTTTTATCCTTACGGGTACGTTATCAGTAACTGCTCGATTTCGGCGCGCTTGGCGTGGTCGGCGGGGGCGAGCTGGAGGAAGGTCTCGTACATGATGCGGGCGTTGCGGGGGTTCTGCTCGATCTTGTCGTAGCCGCGGGCCAGGGCCAGGGCGATGTCCGGGCTGTCGGGGAATTGCTCGTAGGCCTTGGCCAGCTCGATCATCAGGCGCTGGCGGGACTGGCTTTTCTGGACGGTGCGCAGGTACTGGGCCCGGTATTGGAGGTTGCGCGGCTGGCGGCGCATGGCCTCGGAGGCGTAAAGCTCGGCCTGCTGCCACTGGCCGATGGCGTAGTAGGCCCGCGAAAGGTCGTAGTAGGTCTGGGGGTTCTCGCTGTTTTCGTTGGCGAGGGAGAGCTGGTAATGCCGGATGGCAGCCGCGTAATTGCCCTCCTGATAGGCGAAAAGGCCGCGCTCGTACTCGTTTTTAGCCTCGGGCATCTCCGGTTCGGGGTCGGGGAGCGAGCTTTCGGTGTCGGCCAGCGGGGTCGGGGCCACGGCGGAAAGGGTGTTGTCCTCGGTCACGACGACGGAGACCGTGTCCGTCGGGGTGCCGTCTCCGGCATCGCCCCAGGTCGCGGTCAGCACCTGTTCGCCACTGCCGGTTGCGGTGGAATCAGCAGGCGTCCCGCTGGCGACGACGGTGGTGGTGCCGTCGGGTTCCGTGACCAGATTTTGCCCGGCGGGGGCAAGATATTCGGAATCAATAACCTTTGCGCCGCCGCCCGGTGCGTCGGGGATGTCGGCCACGTTAGTGGTGTCGGTGGAGGTACTGCTGCCCGAAGTGCCGCCGGTCGCAGTGGCCGCAGTTCCGGCCGAAGCGGCCCCGGCCTGAGAGCCGGGAACTTTGATCGAGGTGCCGGCCTTGAGGTCTTTTAACTGCTGGCGCACGCCGGAGAGGTCGCTGTTGTCGAGAAGGGCAGGGGATTGCTCGTCGAGGCGGGCCACAAGCTGTTCGGCCTGGTCCCAGTGCTCGCGGGTGAGGGCCAGACGGAGCAGGCCCATGCGGGCCTGGGCGTAGCCGTCGCCCTGCTCAGGCATTTTCAGGGCGTAGTTCCACCAGTCTCCGGCTTGAGCCTGATTGCCGAGTTCGTAGTAGAGTTGGCCCAGTTGGACGGCCTCGGCGCAGGTGGGCTTGTTGTTCGAGGTCTTGAAAGCGCGCAGCCATGCGTCGAGCGAGGGCTGGAGTTTACCGGCGGCGCGCTGGGCCTTGGCCAGTTCCTTCCAGGCCTGAGTGTCGAGCGGTTCGCCGGCGAGGTAGTTCTGGTAGGCGGTGGCGGCGGCGTTCCAGTCCTTCATCCGCGAGTGGGCCTGTGCGGCGAAAAGCGCCAGGTCGGTGCGGGTGTTGTCCAGCCCGTAGGCCTGGTCGAAGTAAAAGGCGGCCATCGCCGGATCGGGGACTTCGAGGTAGGCGAAGGCAAGCTGCTCAATGACGGCGGGGCGGTTCGGGTGGTCGGCGTCGAGCAACTCCAGGGCGCGGACGGCCTGCTCAACGTTGCCGCTGTAAAGCTGGGCCTTGGCTGTGTCAAGCTGGGCGGCGACTTCCGCGTCGATGCGCGCGCGTTCGGCCTCGGGGTCACTGCGAGAGCAACCGGCCACGAAAAAGGTTGCCACTGATAAACAAATGGCCGCAATCTTGCCGACTGTGATAGACATGCCCGTACTGATACGAACAATGTCTTGCCCAGTGTAAACTCTGTCAAGTGTTGAGAATGCCCGTCTTTTTCAGATTGATCCTCCTTTTTCTGGCAATGGTGTCGCTCCGGCCCGCTTTCGCGGCGGACTATACGCCCGATGCGGACCTTCAGTCCTACGTGTGGGAATACCCGATGGTGAGGTTCAACTACTACGGCTACAAGGCCGGAGTCGAAACCCTCTTCCGCGCCTACGAGCACACCAGCGACAAGTCCCTCAAGCCGGGCGAACACGGCGTGGTCGGGATCAAGATATACACCGCCTCTGGCCCCGGCATGCGCACGCCGCCGAACCTTGTCCGCGCCGTGGTGGCCTGCCTGGAAGAGCGCGGCTTTGACCGGAAAAAACTTTTCCTCATCGACTCCAACGCCGAACGCCTGCGCGAAAGCGGCTACCTGCCCCGGCGCGACACCTCCCCGAACGAGTTCGAAGGCATCCCGGTTTATGCGCTGGATAGCGGCGACTACTACGACAAGGAGTGGTCCTACGACTCGAACCTGCCCTCCCGCGAACGCGTGGCGATGGCGGCCTCGAACTCACGCTTCAGCTATGAGGACGACCCTGAGGAGCGCAAAAGCTACCTGGCGTACCCGCTGATTTCGCAGGTGGACTTCTGGATCAACCTGCCGATGGCTTCCGACAACAAAGCGCTCGGCATCAGCGGCGCACTGGCCAACGCCACACTCTGGAACATCAGCAATAACACGCGCTTTCTGGCCAGCCCGGCCAACGCCCCCGTCGCCGTGGCGGAAATCGCCGCCATCCCCGAACTGCGTGAAACCTGGGTCTTTACCCTGCAAACGCTGGAGCGTTACCAGTTCATGGGCGGGCCGCGCTTCAACTCCCTCTACACCGGGCAGGAGCCCAAGCTCTGGCTGAGCGCCAACCCGGTCGCTATCGACTACCTGATGTGGCGCCGCATTTACAATGGCCGCGCCCGGGAGAGATTCCCCGTGCCGGATCGCGATCCGCAGCTCTTCGAGTACGCGCAGGCCGTGGGCCTGGGCAACTACAAGCTCGACCAGCTCAAGCTCGTCCGCCTGCAAAAAGCCGAAGGCAGCGACAGCTCCGACTAGGTGCTCGGATAAGAGATTTTACGGAAGGCCGGAAAGGACGGGAACGTTCGCTTCCGGCTTTTTCTTTGCGTTCATTCCGGTCTTCTCCGGCCAGGCGAATGTTGAAATAGAAGAAGCTGCTCACCGAAGCCATGCGCAGAGGACACGAGATATTTCTTTCGTCACTTCGCGTGATTTATGCCGGTAACCTTGTTCCCTGTATTTGAGTAAGGCATAGGCCTTTCCGCTGTCCTGAAGGGGGTGTGATGGTTACCTCAGGGCGGGGCAATCTCGAGTGGGGGAAGGTAAGGGAAGGTAAAAGGCGGTACCGGTAATTACTCGGCTTCCTTGTCCTTCAGGTACTCGAACTTCATGATACAGGTCCACTTACCGTTGTACTTGGCAAAGGTGGCGGACTTGATCCAGTATCCGGCCGAGTTGGCCCGGCAGCGGCTTTGGGCGCGCTCGTCTTTTTTATCGTTGATGCGCGCTGTGCTCCGGCACGAATCGGAAAGCAGGGCCGTGGCCTTGTCGCGGGCGTCTTCATAGGCGCGTTCACAACTGTTGCCATAACCGGCGACGACCTGCTGGTCCCGGGTCTGCGTCGGGCGCATGTAGATCTTGTGCTCGATGAGCATGCGGGTGTAGCAGATGCCTCCGCCCACCTCGATCAACAGGCCCTTGGTTTCGTAATCGCCGTCGATGGCGCGGGTGGCGGCTTCGGCGATGGCTTCCTCCTCGGCGCGCTCGGGATCGCTGTCGAAGCCGATGACAAATTCTGTGATGGTTTCGTTGGGCTTGTTCAGCTCCGCAGCACCAGCCGGTGCGCCCAAAAAAGCGCACAGTAATAGAACAGGAATATATTTCCTCAAAAGACCCACAGACGAACCATTCAGTTAAAAGTAAAAAAGCATGTCAACCTTGACATTGGCTAAATTGCATTTGTTCGCAGCTTTTTTATCTTTTTTCGGGCCTAAATAACCGGCTTTAATGCAGGTAAGAAGCTGGTCTGTCCTGTGGCCTGTTCCGCCCGCTTTGAAGGTAACCGTTTTTTGCGGCGCAGGGGCGATTGCTGGTCCGGTCGGAAACCGGACCGCTCAACGCTATCGGGTTTCACCCGGGGCACCTTCGAGGGTGCGGACGAATTCCGCGCGGTCGGCGTGCTTGAAGAACGCGGTCCCGGCGACAAAGGTGTCGGCTCCGGCGTCGCGGCAGCGCAAGCCGGTTTCGAGGTTAACGCCGCCGTCCACCTCGATGCGCCACTGGTAGCCGTGCTGTTCGCGCCAGTGGGCGACCTTTTCGATCTTGGGCAGGACATCCTCGCGGAAGGACTGCCCGCCAAAGCCGGGCTGGACGGTCATCAACAAAACAAGGTCCACGGCTTCCAGGTAGGGCTCCAGCATTTCCACCGGGGTTCCGGGGTTGATGCAGATGCCGCAGGTCGCCCCTTGCGCACGGATCTGGCGCAGGGTTTCGGCCTTCGGGTAGTCGGGCTCGGCGTGGATGGTCACGTTCTGGGCTCCGGCCTTGATGAAGGCGTCAATGTAAAGGTGGGGGTTGTCCAGCATGAGGTGGACATCGAAAAACAGTTCGCTGCCCCCGCGCAGGTCGGCCACGGTCTGGGGGCCGAAGCTGAGGTTCGGGACGAAGTGCCCGTCCATGATGTCGATGTGGACCCAGAAGACGCCGTCGGTCTGCTCGGCCTGGGCGAGGCTGTCGGCCAGACGGGCATGATTACCGGCGAGGATGGAGGGGGCGACGATGGGACGGTGGGACATGGGCTGGGATTCCTTTACCAGGTGCTGACTACGGCGTTGGAGATCTTCTGAGCCATGGTGCGGGTCAGCACCGGCAGGGCCTGGTACTCGGCGATCTGGAAGCCGCCCTGGACGAAAGCCTGCTGCTCGGCCCAGATCTCACGGCTGTTCATCAGGATCTCGCCGGTGCGGTTGTTCTTGAGCGTGACGATGCACTGCATGCGCAGCATGTAGGACTGGGCCAGGCCGGTGTCCTGCTTTTGCGTGGCACCGACGGTGCGCTCGTAGTTGGCGATGAGAATTTCCAGGGTGGCGTCGGCCGAGGCGTTTTCGACGATCTTGAGGTTACTGTGGCCTTGCAGGTCGGTGATCGTCTGGTCGGTCAGGGTGGCTCCGGCCTGGGGGGCGAAGGAGCCGTTCTTGACCGGGGCGACGTAGAGCGTGCGGAAGGGCAGCTCCCCGGGAGGGCCGAGCCGGTAGTGCGAGCAGGCCCCGAAGACGAGGGCGAGCGCGACCAGCGCGAACCAGGAAAGACGGAGTCGGGCAGGGCGGAACATGACTTACTGGGCTCCGGCGGGCAGGTTCTGGTTTTCGGCGGCTTCGGTCTGCTCCTTGTCCACGGCTTCCTGCTGGGGGGTGTTCGGGCCGGGGAGCTGGACGGGGAAGAGGTTGTCCACCCCGAACTCGGGGCCGATGAGCGGATCGGCGGGCCACATGCCCTCGTACGGCTCCATGATCGGATCGTCGAGATAGGGATCCATGAGAGGAGCGCCGACACCCATGTAGTCCTCGGTGGTGCCAGTGGCCGGGTCGTAGATCTCGGCGGCTTCGGCTCCGGGGGTGGTCAGGAAGTCTTCGGTCTGTTCGATCTGGAAGCCTTCGTCCTCAAGCATGTCGATCTCGCTCTGCTCGTCGTACTGGCGGTCGCTCGGCTCCTTGTAGCGGCCAAAGACCCAGTCGTAGGGGGTCATGGGAGGCTTTTCGCCGGACTTGATCTCGATGATCAGCTCGCGGGCCTTGCGGGCGCTGGGAGAATCGGGGGCGACGGTGATGGCCTCGTTGAGGAAGATCAGGGCGGCGCGGGGGTTGTTGCGGTATTCCCAGTAAAAGGTGCCCATGTCGTAGCGGTTGGCGGCGAGGGTTTCCTCCATGTAGTAGAGGCCGGCTTCAGCCTCGGAGACGCTGGTTGAGTCTGGAAAGAGGATGAGGAAGTCCTTGTAGTAGGAAATCGACTGGCGGGTGGCTCCCTGGTCGTACTGGGGGCCCTGGACGAGGGCGCCGTAGGTCTGGGCGAGGCTGAGGTAAGCGTCGGAGGTGATGAAGCTGTCCGGGTAGTTGTTGATCAGGCGGTCGAGCGCGTCGATGGCCTCCTCGGGCTTGTCGTTGTCGTTGGCGACCATAGCGAGGTTCATGAGGGCCATGGGGGCGTAGTCGCTGTACGGGGCGCTCTGGACAACTTCCTCGTAGGCTTTGGTGGACATGTCGGCATTGTAGAAGCCGGGGAAAAGCCCCCAGTAGTAGGGCAGGGCGCCGTCCTGGACCTTTTCGCCGATGTTGTAAAGCTGCTGGACGACGAGGTTGAAGCCCTCGTAATTAGGATACTTCTTGATGATCTTCTGGAATTCCTTGGTCGCGGTTTCGAACTGGTGACGGTCGGCGTAAATGACGCCGCGCTGGTAGATGGCCTCCGGGGCGAAAACCGAGTTCGGGTAGTCGGAGACGACTTCCTTGTAAAGGTCGAGGGCGGACCACTGGTTACCTTCCTCCTGCTCGAGGCGGGCCTCGTTCATGAGGTCGAGAGCGCTGGTGTAGTCCTCGCCGGAGGGGCCGACGAGGTGGTCCGTGTTGCGTCCGACGACGTGCCAGCCCTCGTCAGGCGTCCATACCAGAGAGGCGCGCAGGGCGGTCAGGGTAGTCAGAAACAGAAAGAGTGTCAGGAAGCGTATCCCCATATTTAGAAAGTAACTGTGTTAGGTGCCGTTGGGCTTGGCAAGCTCTCCTTTGTCGCGAGGTCCGCAGGCAGCGCAATCTTTTTTTGGCCGGGCCGGGTCGTCGAGGGCGAAATAGACAGTACGGCCCAGTTCGGGCAGGGCCACGGCCACGGCCTGATGGTTGGAAAGAACGCCCTTGAGCGCGACGGTTTCGGAGCGGGTGCGGGGGGCCAGCGCGCCGTTGGCGGCGGAGTCGAAACCCTGGAAATCGATCACTTCGAGCGAACCCTCATAGGCGATGTCGCCGGATTCGTTCAGGGTCGGCTTGAGGGTGACAATGGTCCCGGCGAAAACATTCTCCTCGGTGCCGGGCACGGGGATGCGTTTGCCACTGCGGTACTGGCTGGTTTTGCCAAGCGCGAGGCGGGCGGGTTGGCCCTGGCCGAGCAGGCGAAATTCGACCGTCGCGGGCTGCTCGTCGGCAGCGGGTGCCACGTCCGTGCCCCAGGCGGTGCAAGCCAGGAAAAAGCAAAGCAGCAGGGCGGTCGGCAGACGCATCATTATCGGCTGATGGTCAATGCCTGAGCGCGATTGGTCAACCATCATTTCCTCCGCAACGGGCGCGGAACGGAAAATCCCGAAACCCGCCCCCAACAACGAATCCCCAAAATGATAGATGACCAATGAGAAATGGAAAATGACCAATCCCTAGGTCAGCTTGACGAGAGAGGCGGCCCAGGTGAGCCCCGCGCCAAAGGCGGCCATGAGGACGTAGTCGCCGGGCTTGACCTTGCCGGTGCGGCGGGCCTGCTCCAGGGCGAGCGGGATGGAGGCGGCGGAGGTGTTGCCGAACTGGTCGATGTTGACGAGGAACTTGTCCATCGGCACACCCATGCGGGCCACCATCGCCTCGATGATGCGGATATTGGCCTGATGGGGGATGAAGCAGGCGACCTCGGAGGGGCTGACGCCGGTCTTTTCCAGCAGGTCGAGGGCGACCTTGCCCATGTCGCGCACGGCGACCTTGAAGATCTCCTTGCCGTTCATCTTCAGGAAATGCTCGTGGTTGGCCACGGTCTCGGCGCTGGCCGGGCTGAGAGACCCCCCGGAGGGCATGTAGAGCAGGGAGGGGCGTTCGCCGTTGGCGCGCAGGATGCTGTCGATCACGCCCACGCCGGGCTGGTCGCTTTTGCCTAAAACAACGGCCCCGGCCGCATCACCAAAGAGCACGCAGGTCGCCCGGTCGTCCCAGTCCATCAGGCTGGACATCTTCTCGGCCCCGATGACGAGCGCGTGCCGGTAAGAGCCGGCCTGCATCATGCGCGTACCCGTCTCCAGCGCGTAGAGAAAGCCGCTGCACGCCGCCGAGATGTCGAAGGCGGCCACGCAGTTTGCCCCGAGCTTGCTCTGGACGAGGCAGGCGGTCGAGGGAAAGGACATGTCCGGGGACATGGTGGCAACGATAATCAGGTCAATGTCTTGCGCCGTGAGGCCCGCGTCGTCCAGGGCGGCCCTGGCAGCCTCGACCGCGAGGTCGGAGGTGGCCTGGCCTGGCCCGGCGATGCGGCGCTCGCGGATGCCGGAGCGGGTGCGAATCCACTCATCGGAGGTATCGACGGTTTGGGACAATTCCTCGTTGGTGACGATACGAGCGGGCACATAGGCACCGATTCCCTGAAATATAACGGAAGGTGTGTCTGCGGGCATTGAGTCAGGAGTCGAACGCACCGCGAGGGGCCGGTGCGGGATTGATCACATCATGGATGCCGCAAGACCTTGGCGGAAAAAAACTCCCTTAACCAGAAAATTCTACGCCTGCGGGCGTTACGGGGGCGGATTTGGCCAGGGCGTTGGCTTTTTCGATGGTGTCGCCGATGTGGGCGTTCATGTCGTGCTCCAGCGCGTCGCAGGCGATGCGCACGGCGCTCTTGATAAATTCCCGGTTGCTGGAGCCGTGGGCCTTGACCACGAGGCCGTTGAGCCCGAGCAGGGGCGCTCCGGCGTAGTGCTCGGGGCTGAAGGTGCGCTTGATACTGGCGAACGCGCCCTTGTTAAGCAGTGCGCCGATCTTGCGGATCGGGTTCGCGGTGATCTCCTCCTTGAGCACGTCCTTGAGGGTGACGAGGCAGGCTTCGAGCGTTTTCAGGAGGATGTTGCCGGTAAAGCCGTCGCAAACAACGACGTCGGCCACGCTGCGGAAGGTGTCGAAGCCCTCGATCAGCCCGATGTAGTTGATCTCGCCCTTGAGTTGCTTGAGCAAATCGTGCGCCTCGGCGATGCGTGCCGTGCCCTTGCCCTCCTCGGTGCCGATGGTCAGCAGGCCGACCCGGGGCTTGGCAATGGGGAAGATCGCGCGCGCGTAGGCTTCGCCAAGGATCGCGTTGTGGACGAGCTGGCGGCTCGTGGTCTCGGGCTGGGCCCCCGCGTCGAGCAGGATGAAGTGGTGGTTGCGGCTGGGGATGACGGCGGGCAGGGCGGGGCGCTCCACGCCGCTCATCTTTTTCAGGATCAGGGTGGAGGAGAACATCAGGGCCCCGGTGTTGCCGCAACTGACGGCTCCGTCGGCCTGGCCGGTGCGCACCAGATCAATCACGCGCAGCAGCGAAGCTTCCTTGCGCCGGAAGGCGGCCTTGGGCTTCTCGTCCATCGAGATGACATCCGGGGCGTGCTCCAGCACGACCTTGGGGTGGTTTTCGAGTCCGGCCTCGCGCAGCAGCGGAAGGAGTTCCTCCTGGCGACCGGTCAGGATGATCTTGTGCAGCTTGGTCCAGTCAGGGCTGCCCAGCCCCAACCGGATGGCGGCGACCACCTCGGAAGGACCGAGATCGCCGCCCATTGCATCCACCGCTACGGTGGCCCCACACGTCTTTTCAACCATGGGTGCATAAGCTGTGTCGTTGGTGCAAAAGCGTCAAGGATAACTCCTTATCTCCAGCGACTGAAGAAAATCCCCAAAACGCCCTCCCGCCCATGCCCCGGGGCGGCAAAAATTCTTCCGCACAAGGCCGAAGATTCCACCGGAGAAAAACAAAAAGGGCGTCGCTCGAAAGCGACGCCCTTGTAAATGCGTTGGTTTAGCTGGAAGGCTGATGGTAAGCGGTGCAGGGTGGAGCCCCTATCGCCCGTGGACGCTGTCCACATACATCATGCCGCAGCGGAAACGTAAGCCCGGGGGCTTACATCATGCCGCCCATGCCGCCCATTCCGCCCATGCCGCCCATATCGGGGGCACCGCCGGACTTTTCTTCGGGCAGGTCGGTGATCATGCACTCGGTGGTCAGGAGCAGGCCGGAGACCGAAGCGGCATTCTGGAGGGAGGAACGGGTCACCTTGGTCGGATCGACGACACCGGCCTTGGCCAGGTCTTCGTAAACGCCAGTGGCGACGTTGTAACCCTTCGAGCCCTTGGACTTGAGCACTTCCTGGACGACGAGGCTGCCTTCAACACCGGCGTTCGAGCAGAGCTTCTTGAGCGGCAGCTCGATGGCGCGGCGGATGATGCGGGCGCCCACCTGTTCGTCACCTTCGAGGGAGTCGGCGACCTTCTCGATGGCTTCGGCCGTGCGCAGCAGGCCGACGGAACCACCGATGGAGATACCTTCTTCGACGGCGGCGCGGGTGGCGTGCAGGGCGTCTTCGACGCGGGCCTTCTTCTCCTTCATGTCGGGCTCGGTCGGAGCGCCGACATTGATGACGGCGACGCCACCGGCCAGCTTGGCCAGGCGTTCCTGGAGCTTTTCGCGGTCGTAGTCCGAGGAAGTTTCCTCGATCTGGCGACGGATCAGCTTCACGCGGCCCTGGATGTCGGAGCTCTTGCCGGCACCTTCGACGATGGTGGTGTTTTCCTTGTCGATGACGACGCGCTTGGCCTGGCCGAGGTCGGCGAGCTGCACGTTCTCCAGCTTGATGCCGAGGTCTTCGGTGATCAGGCGGCCACCGGTGAGGATGGCGATGTCTTCGAGCATGGCCTTGCGGCGGTCACCGAAGCCGGGAGCCTTGACGGCGGCGACATTCAGGGTGCCACGCAGCTTGTTCACCACGAGGGCGGCGAGGGCTTCACCTTCGACGTCTTCGGAGATGATGAGGAAGGGCTTGCCGGACTTGGCCACGTTCTGGAGGATCGGGAGCAAGTCATTGAGACTGCTGATCTTCTTCTCGTGGATCAGGATGTAGGCGTCTTCGAGGACGCAGTCCATCGTTTCGGCATTGGTCACGAAGTACGGCGAGAGGTAGCCCTTGTCGAACTGCATCCCTTCGACCACGTCGAGGGTGGTTTCGATACCCTTGGCTTCTTCGACCGTGATCGTGCCGTCCTTGCCGACCTTGTCCATGGCGTCGGCGATGATTTCGCCGATTTCGCTGTCCCAGTTGGCCGAGACGGTGGCAACCTGCTTGATCTCTTCGCGGCTGGAAACCTTCTTGGAGTCCTTGGCGAGCTTTTCAACGGCGGCTTCAACGGCCTTGTCGATCCCGCGCTTGAGGAAGATCGGGTTCGAGCCGGCGGCGACGTTCTTGAGACCTTCGCGGAAGATGGCTTCGGCCAGGACGGTGGCGGTGGTGGTACCGTCACCGGCGCTGTCGGAAGTCTTGGAGGCGACTTCACGCACCATCTGGGCACCCATGTTTTCGTAGGGGTCCTTCAGTTCCACTTCCTTGGCCACGCTGACGCCGTCCTTGGTGACGGTCGGCGAGCCGAATTTCTTGTCGATAAGAACGTTGCGGCCCTTCGGTCCGAGGGTCACGGCAACGGCCTTGGCGAGAGCTTCAACACCGGCAAGGATCTTCTTGCGGGCGGCTTCATCGAATACCATTTGCTTAGGCATGGTGTATAATTACTTAATGGTTAATTGCTAATTGTTATTTATTGGTCCGGTCGGCACGCTGTATCCGTTTTTGAATACAGCATCATGGCGCAGCCATGATCAATGCCTGCACGTGTCACGTGCTAGCCGACGATGGCGAGGATGTCGTCCTCGCGCAGCAGCGTGTAGGACTGGTCGCCGAACTTGACCTCGGTGCCGCCGTACTTGGAGACGATGACCTTGTCACCGACCTTGACGTTGAACGGCTGGGGCTCGCCCTTGTCGTTCTTGGCGCCGGTGCCCAGGGCGACCACTTCGGCCTCCTGCGGCTTTTCCTTGGCGGAATCCGGAATATAGATACCGCCCTTGATTTGTTCCTGATCTTCGACCGTCTTGACAAGAACGCGGTCTCCGAGGGGTTGGATCTTAGGTGCTTTACTCATGGTTTGTTGTTAGAACTTGGTTAGGTTTTTAAGAAAGTTTGAGCGTTGGAAAGTTCCGGGGTTGAGAGTTGAAGAGGGCTCACACGGAGGCACAGAGGCACGGAGGTTTTTTGTTGTTTAAAATTGGCAGGTGGGAAGTTCGTGAAACTCTCTAACCGTCGGAGCGGGAAATGTGGAAGCCTTGGCCATCCTGATCGCCCCAACCTTTACTTTTTTCCTCCGTGCCTCTGTGCCTCCGTGTGAGTTAAATCTTTCTCTCAAAACAAAAGTCACTGGCCGATGCGTGAATGAACCGGCCAGTGACTGGCTTGCGAAACTTTACTTCTTGTCGTCGTCGACGACTTCAAAGTCGGCATCGACCACGTTGGGATCGTCGGACTTGGAAGACTCCTGAGCCGGGGGCGGGGTGCCCGCACCAGCGGCTCCGGCGGCGGCGTTCGGGTCCATGCCCTGGGCGCCGGCCTGGCCGTAGATGTCCTGGGCCACCTTGGAGAACTCCTCGGTGATCTTGGTCGCGGCGGCCTTCAGTTCGTCGGAAGAGGCGGACTGGTTTTCGAGCACCTTCTTGCCTTCGGCCACGGCGGCTTCGATGGGGGCCTTCTTGTCGGCCGGGAGCTTGTCGCCGAGTTCGGTCAGCTGCTTTTCGGTCTGGAAGACCAGGCCGTCGAGCTGGTTGCGGGCTTCGGCGGAGTCGCGCTTTTTGGCGTCTTCGGCGGCGTGGGCCTCGGCTTCCTTGCGGAGCTTTTCGACCTCGTCCTTGTCCAGGCCGGAGGAGCCGGTGATGGCGATCTGCTGCTCCTTGCCCGTGCCCTTGTCCTTGGCCGTGACGTGGAGGATGCCGTTGGCGTCGATGTCAAAGGTCACCTCGATCTGCGGGACGCCGCGCGGTGCGGGCGGGATGCCGTCCAGGCGGAAGTTCCCCAGGCGCTTGTTGTCCTGCGCCATCGGGCGTTCGCCCTGGGTGATGACGATGTCAACGGCGCTCTGGTTGTCCCCGTAGGTGGAAAAGACCTGCGACTTCTTGGTCGGGATGCGGCTGTTGCGCTCGATCATCGGCGTGGCGACGCCGCCAGCGGTTTCGATGGCCAGCGTGAGCGGGGTCACGTCGAGCAGGAGCACGTCGCGCACGGACGGGTCGTTGGCCAGAACGGCACCCTGGATGGCCGCGCCGATGGCGACGACTTCGTCCGGGTTCACGCCCTGGTGCGGGTCCTTACCGGCAAGCTCGCGGGCCACCTCGACGATGGCGGGCATGCGGGTCATGCCGCCGACGAGGACCAGCTCGTTGATCTGACCGGCGCTGAGCCCGGCGTCCTTGAGGCACTTGAGGAAAGGCTCCTTGGTGCGGGCGTTGAGGTCGCCGGTGAGCTGCTCAAGCTTGGAGCGCGAGAGCTGCACGTTGAGGTGCTTCGGGCCGGAGGCGTCCGCGGTGATGAAGGGCAGGTTGATGTCGTAGCTCTGCGAAGAGGAGAGGGCTATCTTTGCCTTTTCGGCTTCTTCCTTCAGGCGCTGCTTGGCCATCGGGTCGGCGAGCAGGTCGATACCGTGCTCCTTCTGGAAATCGCTGGCCAGCCAGTTGATGATGGCCGTGTCCCAGTTGTCACCGCCGAGGTGCGTGTCCCCGTTGGTGGCCTTGACCTCAAAGAGGCCGTCCCCGATTTCGAGGATGGAAATATCGTAGGTGCCGCCGCCAAGGTCATAGACGGCGATGAACTCGTCGCTCTTCTTGTCCAGGCCATAGGCGAGGGAAGCGGCGGTCGGTTCGTTGATGATGCGCAGGACCTCAAGACCGGCGATGGCACCGGCGTCCTTGGTGGCCTGACGCTGGGCGTCGTTGAAGTAGGCCGGAACGGTGATGACGGCCTTGGTGATCTTTTCGCCAAGGTATTTCTCGGCGTCGGACTTCAGCTTTTGCAGCACCATGGAGGAGATTTCCTCGGGGGCGCTGCGCTTGGTCTCGCCGTTGATGACGTACTCGATCCAGGCGTCGCCGTTTTTGCCTTCGACGACATTGTAGGGAAGGCCCTTCGCCTCTTCCTGGACTTCGTTAAACTTGCGTCCGATGAGGCGCTTGGCCGAAAAGATGGTGTTGGCGGGGTTGGTGATGGCCTGGCGCTTGGCCGCCTGCCCGACAAGGCGTTCGCCGTTCTTGGCGAAAGCCACCACGGACGGCGTGGTACGCGCGCCTTCCGAGTTCGGGATGACAACCGGCTCGCCGGCTTCCATCACCGCCATGCACGAATTGGTCGTGCCCAAGTCGATTCCTAAAACTTTGCTCATGCCAAGTCTATTGCAAGGAACGTGCCGGGTTGGGCTTTTTTATTTTTAGTTATTGTTTATAAATGCTTTAAGGTTGATTTAATGCGTTTTTTGTTCGTTTTAGGATTGGAGCGGGTGGCGCAGAATGTCCCACTCTTGTCACACTTGGCGCGTCGTGTGTGACACGCCGTTGGGGTCTGTCGCGCTCTTTTTTCCGGCATCCGGTTTGGCGGGCTTTTTATATGAAGGGGCGGGGCGGTGCCGGGACGCTTGACTCTTTGATCCCGCTGGCCGAACTTGATGCCTTCATGCCGCCCAGAAAGAAAAAGGAAACCGACTACGAAGCGCTCAGTTCGTCCTTCATGCGTGTCCCGAAGATGAAAGTCGATGCCGCGCGCGCGTTGCTTTCGCTCGGGCTCAAGCAGATTTACCAGTTGGAGGGGCGCTCACCCGACTCGCTTTTTGACGAGTACAAAAAGCTCCAGCCCAAGGCCGACCTCGAATTGCGCGCCTGTTTCCGCCTGGCCGTGTACTACGCGGAAAACCAGCCGCCTGATCCGGCGATGATGGAGCTGTCCGTCTGGAGGAAGTAGGGGCAGGATTTATGGAATTCGTAGATGTGTAAATTCATGGATGCGTAGTGTCTGTAAAAGGGGAGGCCCCTCGTGCGGTTGGGGCTCGGAGGGGGGCGCTCCGGTGCCAGCCGTTCGGGCCATGTGTGTCGTCCGCTGCCTTCCATGCATTTACGAATCGACGGATTTTTCCTTTAAAACGGAAAAATCCGTTCGCGTGTGCGCGAAAACTGCTTACTGTTACTTATAATGGCGTTACAGGTCGAAATCCCGCGCGAAATCCCGGTTATGACGCTGCCGGAGGTGGTACTGTTCCCGCACGCCATGCTACCGCTGTACATCTTTGAGGAGCGCTACCGGCGCATGCTCCAGGATGTGCTGGAGAGCGACCGGCTGTTTGTCGTGGCCGGGCAGGACATGGAAAAGGCCCGCGTCACAGGGGAGTTTGAGCCGCCCTTCGGGATCGCCTCGGTCGGAGTTATCCGGGCCAGCCACCTGAACGAAGACGCAACCTCGAACCTCATTATCCAGGGACTGGCCCGGGTGCGTATCCGGCGGATACTCTCGGAGGAGCCGTACCGGCTGGTTGAGATCGAGTCGGTCGCGACCGAGCCCGGCGCGCAGCGCGAAGCCCTCGCTGCGGACCGCCTCCGGCTGACGGATCTGCTCCTGGCCCACGGCAAGCTCGGGGGCGAGGTGCCCGAGGAAATTATGGAGTTTCTCGGCTCCCTCAAGGACGAGGAGACGTTTCTGGATCTGGCGGCCTTTACGCTGTGCCCGGATGGTTTGGAAAAGCAGCGCCTGCTGGAAACCTTCAGCACGGCCGAGCGCTTCAGCCGCTTCTTCTCTGTGCTCCAGCGGGCGAACGAAAACCTCGTCATCGACAATAAGCTGCGCGGCGGCCTGCCCGATGACCGCATTGAGCTGAACTGAAGCGTTCGCAAGGTTGGTTTTGGGTGGTTGCTAAATACCCGTTCGCGGGGTCACTCATTAGTATTGCCTTGGTGATATGGGGTGGATAATGTTTCCTTATTGGGGCGATTAGTGCCTGTGTGCTATTTGTCCCAAACAGTTCCGGACAGACCGTCCGGAGCGACAAACGCTCATTGTTTCTACCAATATGCGACTCAAATACGGTGTATGTGCGGGCTTTTCATTTTCACGCCAGTGTCGCAGTGCGGTTGCACTGCTCGCGTTGATGGGTGCCGGGAGCGGCTTGACCTCTTCGGCCTGGGCTCAGGCCACCCTCAAAATCGTCAACAACTTCAATCCGTCGGTTAATAATGCTGCCGATTACTTCGGTGGCGGGTACAACGACAGCGAGGTTTGGCTCTATTTTCTCAATACCGGGGGTGCGGTGAGCTACACCGATACAACCTCGGGGATGACCACCAGCGTCTCGAACGCCACCTCGATCAAGCTCAGCGACGTGCAAAACGGCACCTTCTCGCTGGATGTCGGCTCGGTTTCGACCAAGGTCTTCGCCGGGCTGGGGGCGAGCAATCCTTTTTCCGGCACCAACGGTCCCGGCGTCTTTGATCAGAATGTGCCCTACGCCTTGGCGGAGTGGACGATCAACGGCAACAGCAATGACAATATTGATGTCTCCTACGAAGATACCTTCGCCTTTCCCACCACGCTGAAGGTGAAAAATTCCGACGGCACGAAGACGGCGGGTTTCAAGGCCGGCACGCAGGCTGCGGACGTGATTTCCCTGCTCTCCTCGCGTATGCCGACGACGCCGACCGGCCCGAACAATGCCAACTATCCCAGCCCAGGCGGAGTCGGGTACGGACCACTGGTGCCGACCGTCAGCGGTAATCCCGCTGCCAACCGCTGGATCGGCTCCTCCAAGACCTGGACCTCCGGCCCCGGCGCGAGCACCCAGGTGGGCGGGGAAACCAAGGAGTTGCGCAGCATGTACACCTACGCTCCCAGCATGGAGAACTACCTGCAACACCTGCGCGACAATGAGCCTACCACCAGCACCGCCTCCGGGGACAAGCAGGGCTGGTACATCGATTATTCGGGTAACAACGGCTATTCCGGTTTCATGCAGGTCAAGGAGGACGGCAGCATCGAGATCAACAATATCCGGGTCAATACCGAGCCCAGCGCCGCCAATGACTGGGAGGCGGATCCGGACGCCGGGGATGCCACCACGGGCACGATTACCATTGTCGCCAACGGGACGGTAGTTCCCTCCGAGGAGGGGGACGGCTCCTATGTCAACGGGCAGTGGACCGATGGAACCCTCTACTCGGGCGCTTCGCTCGTGAACGGTGACTTCGCCTCGGGGCCCATTATCATCGCCACCGGAGACTTCGCCGAAGGCGGTACCCACCACGATATTGTGGCCACCATGATCGCCTCGCTCAGCGCGAGTATCGCGACCGGTCTGCTCGGCAGCGACATGTACAACGAGTCCTATCACACAGATGAGCTCAACGCCGCCGTGCGTTATTCGACCATGTACTGGTTCAATGAATTGCTCCGCGAAGACGCCATGACCAAGCTCTTTGGCGCGGCCTGGCCCGAAGGCGATGAGTTCTACGATCCGTATTGGGCGACGCTGGCGGAGTTGACCGATATGGAGGGCTATCTTTCGCCCTTTAACGACCGTTGGGCCAACTTCAGCCCGGACTTCAATCTGGAAGACGGCTCCGAGATTACCTGGGAACTGGGCCTGCTCAATGTCCCCGAACCGGCCACCTATGCGCAGATCCTCGCCGTCCTGACTCTCGGCCTGGCGTTTATCATCCGTCGGCGCCGGAACCGGGGCTGACGCCAACCCGCCACGGAAAGAGGGCGCGTATGCCCGGTTTTCCGGGAGATAGTTTTTACATGCGGACGGCAGGGTATCCTGCCGTCTTTTTATTTCCGGGCACAAGCGAGGCGCGGGCTTGACCACGTGCCCTGCTCCGACCTTGCTGTCTGCATGGCAGTCTGCACCAAATTGCTCACCGTGCGTACGCGCGGGCAGGGGACGTATGAGTTCACGGACGAGATCGCGCTGGCGCTCGGTTCCAGCGGATTGAGTGAGGGCACGGTCACGGTTTTCTGCCAGCATACCAGTTGCAGTCTGGTCATCATGGAAAATGCCGACCCCTCGGCCCGGCACGACCTGCACACCTTCATGCACAAGCTCGTCCCGACCGACGACCCCGACTATACACACACACTGGAGGGGCCGGACGATATGACCAGCCACATCAAAATGGCCCTGACCCGCACCGCCGAAGTCATCCCCTTTGTCAACGGGCGACTCTGCCTGGGCACCTGGCAGGGCGTTTTCCTCTGGGAACACCGGGACGCTTCGCATGCGCGCCGGATCGTGCTCAGCTTTCAGGGCGTGTGACTCGGCTTATATTAGTTTAAAAAAACTTTTAAGGCGGAGCGTCGTTCCTTCGCAAGAGCGGCAAGTACGCCGGGCCAGCGCTCAGGCGTGGTCCTTGCCCTTGTCGGCGGTGTAGATGGTGATGTCGGCCGAGTCCACACCGGTGATTTCGCGGGCACGCTTGAGGGCGTCGCGAGTGGAGATGGTCGGATTCTCCGGTGAGTAGCGGAAGAAGTTCTTTTCCCCGATCAGGTCGAGCAGGCCCGACTGGCGCATGACGGTTTCCAGCTCGGGATGGACGCCGGAGACGATCAGGTCGCTGCCCTTGCTGCGGGCGAAGCGCGTCAGCTCCATCATGGTGCTGGCGGCGGTGGCGTCGAGGTGCCGGGCGTTGCGCATGCGCAGGATAATGATGCGCAGGTCAGGGTGTTCGGCCAGGTGGCGCATCTGGTCCAGGAACACATCGCTGGAAGCGAAAAACAGGTCGCCTTCGACGTGGACGATGGCGATTTCAGGACGGCGGTGCTTCTGTACTTCGGGGGCGCGTTCGAGGAGGTTGCCCTGCTCGTCAAAGGAGATTTCCCGCAGTTCCGGGCGGGCGGCCTGGCGCACAAACAGCCCGATGGAAATAGCCGCGCCCAGGTAAATCGCGGTGTCCAGTGGCAGGATGAGCCCGCCGACAAAGGTGACCAAGAACACGGTGGCGTCGTTGCGGGTGGTCTTGAGCATGAGCCGGATCTGCTCCGGGTTGATGAGCGAAATACCGACCAGGATGACGAGCGTGGCCAGCGCGGCCCGCGGCAGGTACGCGATCTTGTCGCCGAACAGGAACAGCGCCACAATCAGGATCGTGCCACTGAAGACGCTCGACATGCGGGTGGCGGGCTTGCTGCGGAAGTTCAGCATCGAGCGCGTGAGCGAGCCGCTGACGGCCATGCCCCCGCCGAGCGAGCTGGCAAAGGTAGCCGCGCCCATCGAGAGCATTTGCTGGTTCAGGTCGATGCGGTCACCTGCCTGCGCGGCCAGGCTCTTGGCGATGGACGAGCTTTCCAGCATGGCGAGGAAGGCCACGGCCAGCGCCCCGCCCGCGATCTCCGTGAACTCCTTCCACTGAAAAGTGGGGAGCGTCAGGGGCCAGGAACTGGCGTTGATACCGGAGAGCATTTCGGGTTCCAGCCCGTAGGGCCGCAGAACGTACACCACCACCGCTGTCACCACCAGCGACAGAGCGATGGTCGGCAGGCCCTTGGCGAAGCGCTTCAGGAGCAGATAGGAAACGAGCGTGATCCCCGAGACGATGAGCGCGTCGGTGTCCGTCTTTCCCAGTCCGGCGGAAAAGTTACCCAGCGACTCGACGAAGGTCGCCGCCCGGGGCACATGGAGCCCGCAGACGGTTTTTAGCTGGTTGATGATAATAAGAAAGGCCGCCGCGGTGATGTACCCGCAAATGACGGCCTTTGAAATATACTGGGTGATGCCGGCGACTTTGCAGAACGCGCCCACGGTCATGAATATCGCCACGAGCAGCAGCAGCAGCGGCAGGGCGATCAGCGCCTGTCCCGGCGAGTAGCCCAGCGAGAGAAAGACGGACAGGAGCATGACGGCGGTGGCGTTGCTCGGCCCGAGCATGATAAAGCGAGAGCTGGCCAGCACCGGTCCCGTGATAGTCGAAAGCGAGGCGCAAAAAATCCCCGTCTGGACGGGAAGGCCCGCGATCAGCGCGTAGGCCATGCTTTGCGGGATGTCGAGCAGGGCGACGTTCATCGCCGCGCGCGCATCCTGTTTCGCCTTACGCAAGTTGTACTGGCGCAGAACCTTTCCGATGGGAAAAAGCTCCAGTCCTTTCCAGCTCAAACTTTTTTTCTGCGTACTCTCAATCCCTGCACCCTCATTCATTTTCTCAAGCTCATTATCCAAATCACAAATCAGGCGCACGGGCAAGACTCCTTACGCACGATTAGTCGGGTTAACGGATGGCGTCGAAAATTCTGAAGAATTGGGTGGGCGGTGCTTCAGCTTCGCTTATAGGGTTTCCTAGAGCGTTTCAAAAATTACTGTAGCCACAAACTTTTAATAGCTAAATGGCTGATTGTTAATTGTTGGATTCCGAACGTAGGAAATAACAATTAACCATTTAATCATTTAGCCATTCGGCCATTTTGTGACGGCTACGACTTTATTTGAAACGCTCTAAAGGGCTTAATCGTGGAGTTCAAAAGAAAAACATTTTAATGCTATTGGCACTTCGAGTGCTTGACGAATGGTGTGAGAAAAATCGTACTTCTGTGTGCTCTCTTCGCTCTTGGCTGGGCCGGGTGTGATAAAAAAAATGAGACCCCCGACTCCGCGAAAGTGGTTTCGCCGACGCTTACGGTTTACGTGGCGGCAAGCCTGACCGATGTCATACAGGAGATCGGAAAGAATTTCGAGGCCGGGCACGGGGCGAAACTCGTCTATAATTTCGCCGGGTCGGGGTCGCTGGCGCAGCAGATCATGTCGGCCCCGCGTGCGGATGTGTTCATCAGCGCGAACGTGCACTGGATGGACGAGGTGGAGAAGCACGGCGATGTGGCCGAGGGCACGAGGAAGCTCCTTCTGCACAACGCGCTGGTCGTTATCGCCAATATCTCCTCGGACTACACCATGAGCGGGCCGCTGGATTTGCCGGGGATGGATTTCAAGTTCTTTTCCGTGGGCGACCCGGGGCACGTTCCGGCGGGCAGTTATACGAAAAAGTGGCTCGAAGGCGTCACGGATGCGGACGGGAAGTCCGTCTGGAGCCAGATCGAGAGCCGTCTCTCGCCCGCGCCCGACGTGCGCGCGGCGCTGGCTCAGGTCGAGAGCAAGTCCGACATCATCGGCACCGTTTACCGCACGGACTCCATGACTGCGGCCGACAAGGTGAAAATTATTTATCAGGTGCCGACCGAGGCGGTGAGGATTGCCTACCCGGTGGCGGCCCTCACGTCCAGCACTAGCCCCGAATTGGCGCGCGCGTTTGTCGATTTTCTGTTCACACCCAAGGCGCAAAAACTGCTGAGCGAAGCCGGGTTTATCGTGAATAGCGCAGGGTAATGGATACGTCGGTCCTCGGGGTTATCGGGTCCACGCTACTGTGGGCGCTGTTGTCATCGGTCCTCGTGCTGCTGGCCGGGGTGCCGCTGGCCTACCTGCTGGCTCGTCGGGAGTTCCCCGGCAAGCGGGTGATATCCTCGGTGGTGAGCCTGCCCATGGTCCTGCCGCCGACGGCGGTGGGCTACCTGTTGCTGAGCCTGTTGGCCGATAACGGCCCGTTGGGCCGGAACACACTCGGGATCGATCTGGACATTCTCCTGAACTGGAAAGGCGTCATCCTCGCCTACAGCGTGATGTCCTTTCCGCTCTTTGTGCGGACGGCGCGGGTGAGTTTCGAGGCGGTGAGCCCCCGGCTTGAAGCCATGTCGCTCACGCTCGGGCGCGGGCCGTTGCGGACCTTTCTCATCGTCACCCTGCCGCTGGCCACCAGGGGCCTGATCGCGGGCATGATCCTGGCATTCACCCGCGCGATGGGGGAGTTCGGGGCGACCGTCATCCTGGCCGGTAATATTCCCGGCCGCACCCAGACCCTGGCCTCGGCCATCTACAGCGCCCAGCAGTCAGGTAACGACCACCGGGCCAACATCCTGCTCGTCACCGCGCTCGGGCTTGGGTTCGTCCTGGTCTATGTGACCGAGCGGCTCACCGTCATGCCGGGTTTCAGGAGCAGCCGCCTGGCGGGAAGATAGCTCGATGGACACGCAACTTGAAATCCGCCTGAAGGTTCCGCTGGACCAGTTTGTCCTCGATCTGGAATACGCCTCGGCCCAGCCGGTGATCGGGGTCTTCGGTCCCTCGGGCTGCGGCAAAACGACCCTGCTGGAGACGGTGGCGGGGATTCGCCGGATGGCGGGAATGGCGGGCGTGATCCGCTTTGGCGGGACGGACTGGCTCGACTCGGCCCGTAAGGTCAACCTCCCGCCCCAGCAACGGGACATTGGCTACGTGCCGCAGGACCATCTGCTTTTTCCGCACCTGAGCGTGGAAAAAAACCTGCTGGCCGGGCAGGCGAGGGCGATCCGCAGTCGCCACGACCCGGAGGCGACCTTTCGCGACGTGACCGAAACCCTCCACCTGGAGCCGCTGCTGGGGCGCACAGTGGCCACGCTTTCGGGCGGGGAGTGCCAGCGTGTGGCCCTCGGGCGGGCGCTCTGCTCGGGGCCGCGCCTGCTCTTGCTGGACGAGCCGCTGGCCTCGCTCGACATCACCCTGCGCCGCCGGGTGTTGCCCTTTTTGCTAAAAGTGCGCGACCGCTTCCGCATCCCCATGCTGATTGTTTCGCACGACCCCTTCGAGCTTCAGGCCCTGTGCTCGGAGGTCATCGCGCTGCGACGGGGGCGGATCATCGCCTGCGAGCCGCCTGCCCGGCTTTTTACTCGCGAGGACATTTACCCGATGGCCGCTTCGCAGGGCTTCGAGAACGTCCTGCCCTCGGTGGTGACGGCGCACGGCGGGCACAAGACGAGCGTCCGGCTCGGCGAGGACGGCTCCGGCCCGGAGGTCAACGTCCTGCCGGTGGAGGTGGAGCCTGGCGAGCGCCTGATGCTGGGCTTTCCGGCCAGCGACATCCTGATCGCCACCGCGCGTTTCGAAGGGCTTTCGGCCCGCAACATCCTGCCCGCGGTCCTCACGGACATTCGCCCGCTGGGGGACCGTCACATCGCGCTGGCCCGGCTGGAGGGTGGTTCGCTCGAACCGCTCGCGGTCGAAATCACCCCCGACGCGGTCCGGGAACTCGGCCTGCGCCCCGGTAAAAGCGTGTACCTGCTGATGAAGTCCAGCGCGATCCGCGCCTATAGTTGAGTCCGGAAGGGCCGGGGGAATTTTTTCGCCCGGATAAGTGCCCGCGGGAAGGGTGGCAGCCGAGGGCCTGCGCGAGGCTGCGCGGGTAAGCGCCGGGGCTTCCTTTTTGCTGGAAGTTTGAGCCGTGATGGTTGAGCATGCGCGTTTTTCAGCCTTGAAAAAGTTTATCCGCCAATTCGCCGACGAAGCCTTCCTGAAACGCTGGGCCTGGTTGATCCTGCTCATCATCGCCGCGCTGACCCTGACGGGCGGCTCGGCCACGCTGCCGCTGATCGACCGCGACGAGCCGCGCTTTGCCGAGGCCACCATCGAGATGATGCAGACGGACCAGTGGGTCATCCCGTACTTCAACGGCGAGTACCGCTTTGACAAGCCGCCGCTGACCTACTGGTGGATGCGCGTCAACTACTGGGTCTTCGGCACGACGGAGTTCGGGGCGCGCCTGCACTCGATGTTGGCCGGGTACTTTTGCGCGCTGGCGATTTTCGGCTTTGGTACGCGCCTCTACGATGCCCGCGCGGGGATATTCGCCGGGTTGGGCTGGCTGACCTGCCTCCAGGTCATGATCCACTCGCGCATGGCCGTGGCCGACATGCCCATGGTCCTCGCCGTCATACTCATCCAGTGGGCCGTCTGGGAACTTTTGTCGAGGGGCTCCGCCCCTACGGAGCCAAAAGGCTCCCACCCCGGGAGGACGGCGTCCGAAATAGAGGTGGCGGAGAATGAGGCTGACAAGAGCGTGGAAAGCGACGAGCGCCCGCGCAAGTTCTCCAAATGGTTCTGGTTGCTGTGGGTCGGGATGGGGCTCGGGTTTCTGGCCAAGGGGCCGATTGTGTTTTTTGTGCCGCTGCTGGCCTGGCTGCTGTGGCGCTGGGTCTTTTGGCGCGGCCACAAGCAGAAGTGGAGCCGCCTCCAGCCGGTGGCCGGGGTAGTGCTGTTTCTGGTCATCATCGGTATTTGGGGCGTCCCCGCCTTGATTGAGACCAGCGGGCAGTTCTGGGACCGGGGCATGGGCGAGCACGTGGTCGAGCGCGGGTTCAAGTCGTTTAATGACCGGATCACGCTGCCCATCTACTACCCGTTGACGGCCTTCATCAGCCTGATGCCGTGGGTGGCCTTCGCCTGGTGGGGCGCGGTCAAGGTCCGCCGCAACTGGGACGCGCGTGCCGCCTACCTGCTGAGCTGGCTCATCGCGCCGTTTGTGATTTTTACCTTCTACGCCACGCAGCTCCCGCATTATACGATGCCGGGTTTCGCGGCCTTTTTCCTGCTGCTATTCAGCCCGGCCCGCAACGCGTTCAGGACGGGGCGCGGCGAGAAAATTTTCTACTGGTGCGTGAACGGGCTCTGGCTCTTCGTGCTGGCGCTGCTGACATACCTGCTCTTTTCGCAGGACTTCGGAGGTGGGATGGGCCCGACGGCTCCGCTGCGCCTTGTGCTGGCCGGGGCGGCTGTGGTCTGGCTGGGGCTGCTGGGGATCGGGTTCAGCTTCCGCAAGCCCAGCTACGGGCAGATGATTTTCGCGTTGATCGCCATCTGGCTGGGCACGCACGCGATGGCGGTCGGCCTGCGGGCGACGGCCCCGGTCCCGGCGCTGGTCAAGGTCTTTGAGCAAGCCCCCGAGGGCACGCAGTGGCGCGGAGTCATTTATCAGGAGCCGAGCCTGGTCTTCTACAGCGGCGACCATTGGAAGTTCTACGGCGACGTGGACAAGATCATGACCGAGGAGGCTTTCCGCGAAGAGGCGGCCCAGCCCACGGGCACGGTCGGGCTTTCACGCGAATGGCGGCTGGAGGACTTTGCCAAGACCCTCATCGGCCAGCCGCTCGAAGCGGGCAAGGACTACACCGCGGACTGGGACCGGCTCGGGCTGGCCCCCGGCGATGCCGTTTACCTGCAAGGGATCAACTTCGCCCGCATGTCGTGGGTCGAGTTGATTATCATCCGCCCGCAGGAGACAGCAGCTCCCGTCGCGACGGAGTAGGGCCGTGTTTTGCGGGCTGGAGTGAAGCTGTTTTTATGAACCACAGAGGACAAAGAGCGCACAGAGGTTTTATGAGAGTAGGCCACCACGCGGCGCTAAAGCCCTTGTGCGGCTGGGGGGCGCGAGTAGCCCGTACGGAGACTCCGCTGTGCCTTTACTGAGGGAATGAGCGCGTGGCATCCCTTTCATCACCGTGGGGAATGCTATAGCTTGCAGCACCGTTCCGGGGTAGCGGCCTTTCTGGCCGCGTAGGGGCGAAGCCCCTCATTGTCCGGTGCGGCCACGCACCCCCTTATTGTCGCGTGCGGCCACGCACAGCGGAGCCGAAGAGGACGCCGAAGGCGACGCCCAGGCCGATGCCGCCAAGGATGTCGGCGGGGTGGTGGCGGTTGAGCTGCATGCGCGACCACGAGATGCTCCCGGCCAGCGGGTAGGCGATGAGCCCGGCAGGCGGGCAGATGAAGGTCACGACGGTGGCGCTGGCGAAGGCCGTGGTTGTGTGCCCGGAGGGGAAGCTGTGGTAGCCGTGCTTGAACTGCATCAGGTACATGCCGTCGGCCACGTTTTCGCTGGGCCGGGGGCGACCGATGGCCGGGCGCAGGACGTTGACCGCGATCCCGCCCCAGAGCGCACCGATGAACACAGCCAGCATGATCCGCTGCCACCGCACGCTTTTAAAAATCACCGCCAGCGGCAGCCCGATGACGAACACGATGACGTTGATTTTAAAGAAATCGCCCCAGTAGCTCAATTGGCGGGCGGCGAGGTTGACCGGTGTGAACTCGGGCGGGTGCGTGTCTGCAATGTACTCGGGCTGGCGGATGTCGGCCAGCCAGGCTTTGTCGTGGGGTAGCATCCAGGCCACGCCCGCCATGACCACAACCAGCCCAAGCACGAACCACGGCCAGCGCCGCTTAAAGGTGCGCCAGGCGAGGACGTGGAGTTCGCGGGTGAGAGCCCAGAGTTGTCGGAAAATCGGTTTCATGAGATCAGGGAGGAGCGGAACGGTTTTACGCGGAGAGCGTGTCGGCGGAGAGTTTTTTACGTGGGGCGAGTACGGCCCAGGCACACAGTCCGGTCAGCAGGATGACCGGGAGCAGCCCGTCCACCATGGCCTGCGTGCCCCAGAGCCATTTCAGGTCGCTGGCGGGGACTTCGACGAACTTCGTGTAAACGGCCCGGAAGCAGACCCACCCGGCATGCACGCCGACGCAGGGCCAGAGCGTGCCCCCGCGCAGGAAGAGCAGGTTTAAAAAGACGCCGGTGGCGAAGAGGTTGAGAAATTTTAGCCATTCGGGCTCCAGCACGATGCCGAGCGCCACCCGCCAGCAGACATCGAAACCGCTCCACCAGTGGACTTCCTGCCCCGGCGGCCAGGAGACATGCTTGAAGTGTACGTAGGCGAAAAAGAGCGCGGCCAGCGCCACGGCGGGACCGGGCCGCAGGGCGGTGTAAAAGAGCCGCAGGATAAGCCCGCGAAAGAGCATTTCCTCCAGCAGGGCGACGACCAGCCCGGCCACGATCCCGAGGGCGAGCTTTTCCAGCAGGTAGCCCGCGCTGAATTGCTCGCTCAACGTCAGCCCGACCGTGACCCACTGAATCAGCGCGACGATGGCGAGCATGGCCATGCCCGCCAGCCACCACCGCAGCAGGGGCAGGGGGGCGCGGGCCGGGTTGCGGTACCCCAGGCGGCGAAAGGAAAACAGCCCCGTCCAGCGGAACAGCCACGGCAGCAGCAGGACGACGGGCAGCCAGCGCACGCGGTCGAAGTAGCGGGGAAAGTCTTCCGGTGCCATCCGCGAGGAGAGCCAGCCGGGGATGGTGTCCGGGGAAGAGGAAGCCCAGGCTTTGACTGCGAAGTAGAGCAGGGGGCTGGCCACGGCGGCGAAGAGCATGGCCCCGAAAAAAATGAAGACGAGCGCGAGGACGCCTTTCCAACTGGTGCGGTCTTCGTCCAGTCCGAAGAGAATGAAGGGGCGTTCGCGTTGCATGGTCCGTCGTCGGTGAGTGGGGGGCCTGTCCGGCCGGTTAAAAGCGCCCATGCTGCCGCTTGAGGCCCGGAGTGCAACACGCTTTTCACGCCAGCGCAGCGGGGGGAGTACAAATCTGACGATGTGGGCGGGCGAATCCGGTTCGGCTTTGGGCGGTGCCCGCATTGACATTCCACACCCGCGCCCGGTAGGGTTGGCGGTTTCAGTCGCACATGAAACTTGCACATCGCTATTTCGGCGGAGCGGGCAACGAGCCGCTCATCATCCTGCACGGGTTGCTGGGGTCTTCCCGCAACTGGATCACCATTGGCCGCGCCCTGGCCGAGGATTACGAGGTCTTCGCGCTGGATCTGCGCAACCACGGCGACTCACCCCACGCCGACACCACCACCTTCGAGGAAATGGCCGCTGACGTGGAGGAGACCCTTCTCGGGCTCGGGCTGGAAAGCGCGCACCTCATGGGCCACAGCCTGGGGGGGAAGATCGCCATGCACATGGCGGTGAACCGCCCGCAGCGCGTGCGCAGCCTGATCGTGGTGGACATCGCCCCGAAGGGCTACGCGGCCTACCACGTGGGTGACTTTGAGAGCATGCGTGCGCTCGACCTGAAATCCCTCACCACCCGCAAGGAGGCCGACACGATCATGAAGGCCACCGTGCCCGATTTCGGGCAGCGGCAGTTTTTGCTGACCAACCTCAAGCGCGACGCCGACGGCAAGTTCGTCTGGGGCGTGAACCTGGAAGTGCTTTACCGCAACCTCGACCTGTTGCGCACCAACTCGATCCGTGAGGACGAGGTTTACACGGGGCCGTCGCGGTTCATCCTCGGGCAGTACTCGCGCTTCGTGCGTCCGGAGGACCACGCTATCATTCTGAAGCACTTCCCCAACGTCCGCATCCTTACCGTACCCGACTGCGGGCACAATCCGCACATCGACCAGCCGAAAGCCTTTCTGGAAGCGCTGCAAAGGCCGGGCGCTTGAGCCGAATCCGGTTGCTTCCGCAGTCTTCCGCTGAAGTGCCCGCGTAATCTGGGCGCATCACGTAAGTGCGGGCGGGAGCGTGTCCTTTTTATCCCCAGATAATCGTGGCGGCGACCACCGCAGCCAGCGCCAGCCGGTACCAGGCAAAGAGCGCGAGGCCGTGGCGGGTCAGGTAGCTGACGAGCCACTTGACCGCGAAGGCGGCGGCGACAGTGGCCACCACGATCCCGAAGAGAACCGGCCCCAGGTCCAGTGCGGCCAGCATTTGCGGGCCGAGGCTGAGGGCCTTGTAGGCGGAGGCCGCGGAGAGCGTGATAAGGCCGAGCAAAAAGCTGAATTCAGCGGCCCGCGCCGGGGACAGCCCCACGACGTAGCCGCCGACGATTGTCATCATCGAGCGGCTGGTGCCGGGCCACATCGCCACGCACTGGAGCAGCCCCACGAGCAGGCTTTGGCGGATGCTCAACTCGTGCAGGTCGGGACCGGATTCGGGGGCACTGGAGCCGTGCCGTGCCCGTCGCCAGCGTTCCACACCGAGCATGAGAAAGGCTCCGCCGACCAGCGCGATCACCACCGGCCACACGCCGAAAAGCACGCTTTCGATAAAATCGTCCAGCAACAGCCCCAGGAAAGCCGCCGGAAGGAAGCCCGCCATCAGGTTGCGCAGCAGGAGCAGTCCGTTGCGATTTTTACCCAGCAGGCCCTCGACGATGCTCCAGAGGCGTTTCCAGTAGAGGATGACCACAGCGATGATGGCCCCGCCCTGGATGATGATGGCGTAGGCGTTGGCGGCTTCTTCGAGGGTAAAGGGGGCGGGCTCGCCGGTGGCCGGGTCGATCCGCTTGCCGGGGATGAGCTGGCCCTCGTCGTCGAGCAGGGGCAGCGGCACGTCCAGCCCGAGAAAGCGGTTTGTCAGGATCAGGTGCCCGGTGGAGGAAACCGGCAGGTATTCGGTCACGCCCTCGACGATACCGAGGATCAACCCGTCCATATAGGTCAACCCGGTGGCGGTGGGAGTACTCGCGGCGGCGCTGGGCACTGCCTCATCGGCGGTGGTCACGAGGGGGGAGGCGTCGGTCGTCGCGTTCTGGGCGGCAGCCGCGTCAGCCGGGCTTTGAACCGGGGCGTTGAGCGGGGCCAGCAGGGTAACCCATAAAAACGACAGCAGTACACGGGACATGGGCTAATGGCTATGGCAGGGGGGGGGAATTCACTCAAACCAAATTTTTTTGGGTGGACACTGACGCATAATATAGGAAAAAAGTTGCTACTATGGGGGTCTGCTATCTCGCAGAATTAACAGATGGGCTCCGGCTGGGCAAAAGCCTCGATGCCGGGCAAGCTACGACTGCCGCCGGCCTGTTGGCCGAGGGGGCGGGTACGCTGGACGAACGCCAGGAGTTCGTCGTTGCTCTGCATGAAAAAGGGGAAACCGCGCAGGAAGTGGCCGCTTTCGCGAGTGTTTTCCGCGAACTGGCGCGCGACCCGGAACTGGGGCCTATGGCCCAGGATGCGGTGGATATCGTTGGCACCGGGGGCGACAAGTCCGGCACGGCGAATATCTCCAGCATGAGCGCGATGGTGGTGGCGAGCCTCGGGGTGCCAGTGGTCAAGCACGGCAACCGCTCCGTCACATCCAAATGCGGCAGCGCTGACCTGATCGCTGACCTGGGTTTCCCGCTGGAGGGAGACAACGAGGCCCTGCGTGGCCTCTTCGAGCGGCACAACTTCACCTTCCTCTATGCCCCGGCCTTCCACCCGGCCTTTGCCCACATCGGCCCGGTTCGCAAAGCCCTTGGCGCGCAGGGCAAGCGCACGATTTTCAACATTCTGGGGCCGCTTATCAACCCGTCGCGCCCGCCCTATCAGGTGATGGGGGTTTACTCCCGCGAATGGGTCGAGCCGCTGGCCGATGCCTTTCGCCAACTGGGCACGCGGCGCGCGCTGGTCGTCCACGGCCAGCCCTTCGAGGGGGGCGTGCTCGACGAGATGTCCTGCGCCTCCAGCAACGCCGTGGCCGGCGGCGGCGAGCTGTCCGGGCTCAATGAGCTGTGGCTGCCTGAGAAATTTGACCTGACCCCCTGCGCGATCTCCTCCCTCAAGGGCGGAGACCTCGCCCGCAACCACGAGATACTGGAGGAGCTGGCCGAGGGCCGGGCCACCAACGGACTTGTGGACACGGTGGCGATGAATGCGGGGGCCGCGCTTTGGGTCGCCGGGCGGGCGGATTCTCCGCTGCTGGGCGTCCACCAGTCAAAACAACAAATAATGGGGGGGGGCTTCCGCAAATGGTTAGAACGATTCAAGGAGGATCTGGGTTGAAATTGAGCTACTTCGGGACGGACGGCATACGGGGCGCCTGGGGTGGCCCGGTGCTCAACGATGTCTTTGTCCATCATTGCGGCTTCGCCCTGGCTCATTTTCTGAAAAAGCACAATCCGACCAAGCCGATCACCGTTGTCATCGGGCGTGACACCCGCTCCTCGGGGGAGGAGATCGAGAGTGGCCTGTGCGGTGGACTTTGCACGAACGGGGTCCATGTCATGCTGCTGGGCGTGGTGCCGACTCCGGCGGTTTCCCAGGTCGTGCGCGAGTTGCAGGCGGACTTGGGCATCGCCATCACCGCTTCGCACAACCCGGCCTCGGACAACGGGATCAAACTTTTCGACAACCGCGGGCTCAAGTTCGCGGTCGAGGCGGAGGCCGAAATCGAGGGCTTTATCCGTCGGCAGTGCGAGCACGCCGACACCATTAAAACCTACACCTGCGGTTACCCTTACGACGGGCAGGGCGTTTACACCAACACGCTCAAATCGATCCTCCACCAGCATTGCATCAAGGGCTGGAAAATCGTCCTCGACACCGCCAACGGTGCCACCGTCGAAACCAGCCGCCCGGTGCTGGAGCACTTTGGGGCGGAAATCGTGGCTATTGGTGACGCCCCCGACGGCACGAATATCAACGCCGGGATCGGCAGCGAGCACCCCGCCCGGATGGCTGAAACCGTCCGTCGCGAAGGCGCCCGTCTGGGGATCGCCCACGATGGCGATGGGGACCGGCTGGTGGTCTGCGACGAAAAAGGCGAGACGGTGGACGGCGACGAGTTGCTGGGGATTCTCGCCCTGCACGCGCTGCGTTCGGGCAAGCTCGCTCACAACACCCTTGTGACCACCGTGCAGAGCAACTTCGGCCTCGACAAGACCCTGGCCGCCGCCGGGGGCAGGGTGGAGAGGGTCGGTATCGGCGACCGCAACGTACTCCTGCGCATGCGCGCTCTCGGCTGCAACCTGGGCGGGGAAAATTCCGGCCACATTATCCAGCGCGATTATTCGGTGACGGGCGACGGCCTGCTGGCCGCGGTCAAGCTGATCTCCGTCATGCTCGACACCGGCAAGCCGCTTTCCGCCCTGCGGCGGGAGGTGGAGCTTTTCCCGCAGGTGACGAAAAACCTCCGCGTGGCCAAAAAGCTCCCGCTGGAGGAATGTCCGAGCCTGTGCGACACGATGAAGCAACTGGAGGCGCAACTCGGGCACGAGGGCCGTTTGCTGGTGCGTTATTCGGGCACAGAGCCGAAATTACGGCTGCTGGTGGAGGCTTCGGAGACCTCAATTAGCCAAAAGGGGCTGGATTTGCTGGTTGAGGCCGCAAAAAAAGACCTCGAAGTGATAGACTAACGGTGAACTCCCCCGCGCGCTTCGCGATTTTCGCCGGAAACCGCTTCGGATGGCTGTATGTGCGCCTTGGGCATTGACGCCCGCTGCACAATCAGTAATTTACCCACTTCCTACTCCTATGGACACCACGGAAAGCACTTATCAGGAAATCGAACTGAAGGATCTGGATCCCCGCCTTCGCAAACAGGTAGAAAACGCGCAAAAGTCGATCAGCCGCAACGCCAGCTACGCCATCGACATCTGCACCAACATCCTCCAGCGCGAGCCCGGATGCCTGGATGTGCGCAAAATACTTCGTACCGCCCAGAAACGCGCCACTGCCGGAAAGACCAGCGGCTTCAGCCGCCTGCTCGGCAGTGTGACCAGCGCGCCCTTTGCCATCAAGGCCAGCACTCAGCTCAAGAAGGACCCCAAGGCCGCCATGGAGAGCGCCGAGAAGATGCTTTCCAACGACCCGGCCAATGCCAGCGCCCAGCGCATGCTCGGTCAGGCCGCCGAAGCTCTCGGCCTGTGGGAAACCGCCGCTTTTGCCTACGAAGAAGCCAAGGCCGCCGACCCCAAGAGTTTGGAAATCAAGCTCGCCCTCGGTAATGCCCTGATCGAGGCCGGACGCGCCCAGGACGCCGTTCATGTGGCGGGCGAAGTCCTCGCCGATCTGCCGGGCAACGACCAGGCCCAGGAACTCGTCAAACGCGCCTCCGTGGCCGAGTCCATGAAGCGTGGCAAGTGGGAAGAAGAAGGCGGCTTCCGCGACAAGCTCGCCAACGAAGAAGAGGCCATCGAACTCGAACAGCAGGCGCGTGTCGTCAACGACGAAGAGACGGTCCAGAAGCTCGTCAGCAGAAACCTCAAGCTGCTGGAAAAAGAGCCCGACAACATGAACCTTTACCGGGACATCATCAACGGCTACCGCAACCTTGAGGACTACGACAAGGCGCTCGAATACCTCAAGATGGCCCGCGAACGCCCGACTGGCCGTGGTGACACCACACTGGAGCGCCTCGCCAGCGACCTCACCGTCCAGTCCATGCGCAAGCGCATCGCCGGGGTGGAAGAACAGCTTGCCGCCAAACCTGACGACGCCTCCCTCCAGCAGCAGATCGAAAGCCTGCGCAAGGAAGAGCACGACTTCCGGCTCAAGAACGCCCGCGAAACTGTCGAGAAGTACCCGAACGACTACGCCGCCCGTTTCGACCTCGGCCAGCTCCTGTACGAAGACGGCCAGTTTGACGAGGCCATCCAGCAGTTCCAGCAGGCCCGGCGTAACCCGAAGGTGCGCACCCGCGCCATCCTTTACCTGGGCCGCGCCCTCAACGCCACCGGCAAAAGCGACATGGCCATCGAGCAGCTCAAGGCGGCCAAGGGCGACGTCATCGGCATGAGCGACCTGAAGAAGGAAATCATTTACGACCTCGCCATCGCCTACACCGAGCACGGCGACGAGGACAGCTCGATCGAGGAACTGAAGGAAATCTATCAGGACGACATCGGCTACAAGGATGTTTCCGACCGCATCAACGCTTACTACGAGAAGAAAAAGAAAAACCAATAAGCTGATCCATGCAGAAGGCTTTCACTCTAATGGCCCTTGCCGGGGCCGCACTATTCATGGCCCACGGTCTTGTGGCCGGCCCGCGCCCGATTGACAATCACCGGACCCGCTGGGAGTACGAAAACCAGGAATGGAGCGAGCCCAAGGTTATGCTCAATGTGCAGTACCGCGTACCGGTCATTGACACGATCGGCTACCTGGCGGTCAATTTCAATGAACCGCAGCGCCTGAACCAGCTCCTGGCCAAGATCCGTCCTATCCAGAGCCGGGTGATGGAGCTGAGCCAGGGCACTTTCCAGGGCCGTAGTTTTCCCGCCGAGACTGAGACCGAGCTGGACAAGCTGCGCACGCAGATGATGTCCGACGTGAGCGCGATCTATGGGGATGCGGCGACCAAGCAGGTCGAAGCCTACCTTTCCCAGAAGTACTCGCTGGCCGATGCCGGCCCCTTCGGCGGCGGAGTCCTGCGCTAGAGCTGAGTCTCGGGCGCTTGGCCCCGAAGGCGCGTTTTTCCATTTGAAAATACCCGGGCTTCGGGTATGTTCTTTGGCAGAGTCCTCTTCTGTGTACGAAAACCTAACGTCTGCTCTTATCCTTTTCTCATATACTGGGAGCTCGACCCCGGAGTGTGAATGTCAAGCCGTAAACCGGAAGACAGAAGCCAACCGGAGAGCACCCACCTTAAACTGATTAGGTTAACAGAGCACACACTTAATTCGGCACGTGCAGAGGATTCTGTTTTTTTATCGCCCTGCATAGGGCACGGCCTTTATTTTTCGCTCATGCTTGAACAGCGCCCGCTTGTCCTGCGCAGTAACCGTTTCCTCGGGGCCGCCCTGCTCGAACGCGACCTGGTGAGCAACGCCGACCTGGAAACCGCCAACGAGAAGCTGCTTGAGGTCGTACAGGCTGGCGACCTGCGTTCGGCGAGCCTGTTGAACATCCTCATCTTCGAGCTCAAGGCACTCGATGAGACCAAGCTGATCGACAGCCTGATGGAGCGGGATGAGGTCAGCCTGATTGACCTTGGGAACTACGATTTGGGCAAGTTCCGCGAAATGCGCGTCAACATCGACGTGTGCTGGGCCACCTTCACGATCCCCTTTGACCGGGTGGAGGACTTTTACATGGTGGCGACCGGCTACTATCTGAGCGAACCGGCCAAGCAATACTGGGCCGAGCAGTTTGACGGCAATATCCTGTGGTACGTGGCCAGCATCACCTCGATTGCCGAAGCCCTCGACCGTGCCGGTCGTGAGCTGGGCGAGCTCAAGGAGGCCGAAAGCTGAGTCTGTGGCGGCGAGTTTTCTGTCGAGAGGGCAGGGCGTTGGCGGAGGATTACCGGGGCAGGTGCCGGAATGGCTTGAACCTTATTTTTATTACCTGCTATAAGTAACATAAACCATGGGTAAACGGATACTCATACTCGATGACGATTCAGACTTCAACAATCTGCTGACGGACATCTATGCGCAGGCGGATTACGAGGTTGTCTCCGAGCGCGACCCGGAGGTCGCCGTCGGGCTTTTCCGTGATGACAATTTCGACCTGGTCGTGACCGACCAGAAAATGCCCGGCCTGAGCGGCGAAGAGTTTATCCGCGAGATCAAGCGGCTCAAGCCCGAGGTGCCGGTCATCATGGTCTCCGGCTATCTGGACAATGACACGATCCGCAACCTCATCCGCGAGGGCGTGGGCGGGGTCTTTCTCAAGCCGCTGAACGTATTTTCCCTGCTCAAGCGCACCTCCGCGCTGATCGAATCCGTCCAGCCCGATTCGGAGCGCACCGGGGTTGCCCGTTCGGTCGAGGCCGAGGGCGGAGATTTCGAGCACGGCCTGCCTTTCTCCTTTGACAGTTACCCGTGCCGCTCGGCGGCGAGCCTGGAGTTCGCGAAAAAGCTCCACCACCTGCGTGGTTTTAAAAACAACCTCGTGCTCATTGGCGAAGACGGGACGGATCTGGCCAGCCTGTTGGAGGACATCCGCCGCTTCGATGCCGAGGCCGGGGAGGCCTTCGCGCTGGTGGAGCTGGAGCAGTTGGGTGAGGCCACCTTGCTGGCCGCGCTGGAGGAGGCCAAACAGGCCGGTGCCAACCGCCTCACGCTGATGGTCAGCCGGCCCGACCGACTCCATCCCGGGCAGATCGAGGCTATTTATGCTGCCGCCAAAAAGAAGGGGGCGTTTCAAGCGAGTAATTTGCCCCTGCGATACATCTTTTTTGTCAACGAAGACATCGACTCCCTCTACGACGGGGGCAAGATCGACGACAACCTTTATATGTTCCTCGGGACGACCGAGATCAAGGTCCCCGGCCTCAAGGAGTTGCGGGAGGACATTCCGCTGATTGCCCGTCGCGTGATCAAATCCGAGGCCGCCCGTCAGGGGCTGCCCTCGCTGCCCGAGCTGGAAAGCCCGGCGGCGGCACTTCTGCGCGAAAAGGAGTGGCCCGGTGGCATGCTGGAGCTTAAGCGCACCGTTCGCGCGGTGGTGGCCGCGTCCGGTGGCCAGCCGATCAGCCGGGAGGCGCTGGAGGAAAGCTGCTCCCGTGGTGGGGGTAACGCGTGCGAGAAGGTGCGGAACCTCAAGCCTCTGCTCCAACTGCGCAGAAACGACTACCTGAAAGCCGTCCACCTGCTCGGCGGAGAGGAGCCGGAGCTGACCGCCCAGGTGCTCGGGGTCGATCGGACGCTGGTCCACGAAATTGTGACTCCCGGTGGGCAAACTGAAAAGAGAGGATAGGTAGATGAGCGCGAACGGAGACTCCTATTCACTCAATCCGATGGTAGAACTGACCTTCGGGGAAGATTTTTTAAGCGTAGAGGGAGCGGGGGAATCCGTCGATAGCGAGGAACTTGGTCTGTTGCTGAGCACCCTGTGCCGCTCCAGCGAGAATTGCGGCAGCGCCCTCCAGGCAGGGGCTTTACAGGGAATGCTTACATGGAACCCGGGCCGCGCCTTCCGCCTGCAACGCCGGAATGGTGACTTCCGTTATCAGTTCTGGGAAGGCGTCACCGGGTGGGAAGACTTTGACGATGTGCCCTGGGATCAAGTGCTGGCGACCGATTGTCTGTTGGACGTTACCCGGGCGGAAATGATTGACCGCCTCTGTGACCTGCCCGGGGTTTCCTGGGCGGGGGTGCGGGACTTCGAGTCTGGCGTCTGGGAAGAGTGTGCCTGCGACATGAGTATCGGCCAGGAGTACCTCGCCCAGGCCACCCGACTGGTGCTTCAGCTCGATGTGTTGCTCAAGGGGCACGGTTGCCCGCGCGGCCACCTGCGGCTGGACTTTGAAAAGGCCATGCTCTGGGCCTGGGTAAACAGCCGCGACGATTACCTCATGGTGCTGACCGAGCCCGAATTAGCGCTGGTTTCACGCGGTGGTCTGCTGCGGATCAGCGAGGCGTTCATGCTCCTGTAGGCCGGGAGAAAACTCCGCGACGAATCGCCTTAAAAGTTTTTGGGGAGAGCGCGAGAGGGTGTTTTTTCAAAAACACCCTCTCGCATAATCTTCAAAGCGACTTGGACCGGTCTTAATTGACGCGCTTTTCCATTTCGCGGATGAGCGAGATGAGGAAGGCGTTGTTGCCGCCGAGCCCTTCGCAGGCCTTGATGGCGGCCTCGGAGTGCTCGTGGGCTTTGGCGCGGGAAGCTTCCAGGCCGTAGAGGGCGGGGTAGGTGGACTTGTTGTTCTCGACATCGGCTCCGACCGGCTTGCCGAGGGTTTCGGCGTCGGCGGTGGCGTCGAGGATGTCGTCAACGATCTGGAAGGCCATGCCCACGTGGTAGCCGATCTCACGCATGACTTCGACCGTCTCGGCGGGGGCGTCCGTCAGGCGGATGCCCATCGTGAGGCTGGAGGTGATGAGCGCGCCGGTCTTGTTGCGGTGGATGAAGTCGAGGCGTTCGGCGTTGGGCTCTTCCTTTTCGGCCTGGAGGTCTTCGACCTGGCCGCCGATGAGCTTCTCCGAGCCGGAGGCGTCGCCGAGGTCGCGGACGAGGCCGACGGCGGTGGCGGGGTCGTGCTGGTACTTCTCGGCCAGGAGCCAGAGGGCCCAAGTCAGCAGGGCGTCACCGGCGAGCAGGGCGATGTCTTCGCCGAACTCCATGTGGCAGGTGGGGCGGCCACGGCGCAGGTCGGAGTCGTCCATGCAGGGGAGGTCGTCGTGGATGAGGCTGTAGGTGTGGAGGCACTCCAGAGCGACGCAGGCGGGCATGGGGTCGTGCCGGGAGGGGAACATCGCGTGGGCGGCCTGGAGCAGGACGGGGCGGATGCGCTTGCCGCCAGCCTGGAGGCTGTAGCGCATGGCCTTGTGCACGGACGCCGGGCGGGTATCGGCAGCGGGCATGATCGCGTCGATGGCGTTTTCGACCTTCTGCTGGTACTGCTGATAGGTCGTCTTGAAATCCATAAGTTCAGTGCTGGACATAGATGAATGATCTTACGCTTGCGCTGTCGGGAGAGGCACCTAGGATAGGGCAGAGATCAAACCTTCTAAAACTTGATGGGCGAAACTCAATCACATCCCGAGCTGGCAAGCCTGGAAACAATTTGCGCGAGAATCTTTGCTGATCAGAGCGCGTGGCGTAAAGTCTTAATTGGCGGTCTGTTGTGCCTGAGCATTATCGGGCTGCCCTTTGCCTTCGGCTTTTTCTGGCGCTACCTGGAGCAAATCCGGGCGCGGGGGGATTTTTCCCTGCCCGAGTGGCACCAGCCGGCCGAACTGCTGCTGCCCGGCTTGAAGGCCCTGGCCGTGTTTGCGGTGTGGTTCTGCCTGCCCTGGGGCGTGGCCTTGGCCGTGCAGGGGTTCTTTGCCTGGCTGTTCGCGCCGTTGGGGTTCCTGGCCATGATCGCCTCCTCCATTGTGCTGTGGATGGTCTGCGGGCTGTTTTTCTCCGCCCTGTGGGCTTTCCAGCGTAACGACGGCGATTGGCGGGTGCTGCTGGATGCGCGTTTGGTCTGGCGCCCCTTCGCCCGCAACTGGCGTCGCCTGCTGGTGCCGGGGTTGGCTTTTCTCGGGCTGACCGGTCTGTTTTTCCCGATCCTTCCCTTCGCCTTTTTTGGTGGATTTCTCCCGTTGCTTGGCTATACTTCACAGGTTTATATCCTTACACAGGAAGCCAGTTAACCAAGCGAATCATGCCGACTTACGAATATCATTGCAGCGCCTGTAACCAGGACTTCGAACAGTTCCAGTCCATGACGGCGGAACCCCTGAGCGAGTGCCCGCTTTGCCATAAAAAAGGCAAGGTGCAGCGCATGATCAGCGGAGGCGCAGGCATCATTTTCAAAGGAAGCGGTTTTTACGAAACCGACTACAAATCGAAAAAGGGCAGCCCGTCCTCTTCGGAGAGCAAGAGCGAAGGCGGCTCGCACTGTTGCAGCGGTAGCTGCGGCTGCAAAAACTGACCCCACCTTTACACCCGCCATGCCGAAAAAAAGCCAGCGCGAACGAGATGCCGAAAACCGCTCCACCGGGAGCCTGTTGACATCGCTCGTGCTGGCACTGTGCTTTGCGCTGCTGGGCTTCGTGCTGGGGGTCACGCATCTGGCACTCATGCCGGTGCAGACAGTGCGCAAGCTTCCGGCCCAGGGGGACCGCGACCCGCGCGTGGTTTACTACGTGCAGCCCTCGGGCGGCTCCGCGCCGACCTACCAGATCAAGGAAAACACCCTTTATAGCCGCGAAGGCGGGACGGTGTCCGTCAGCGCAGACGAGCTGAACACCTGGGCCACGAACACCTTCCGTTTCGCACGGGCTCCCGAGGGGACGGACGAGGGAGGCGTGGTGCTGATCCCTTCGTCGCCGAGGTTTAACCTCACCGACGGCTCGCTTAACATGGCCGTGATGCTGGAGGTGCGCGCCTACGGCAAGACGCACAAGGTGCTGTTTCAGACGCAGGGCGCTTTCGAGCGCGGGGCCGATGGCGTGGTCTTTGTCCCGCAGGAGTCTTACCTGGGCTCGGCCAAGCTGCCTCCGGAAGTGGTGACCCCGCTGGTGAATAATTTCATTTACGACATTTTCGCTTCATCCGAAGCGGGTGAGGCCCTTTTGGAAGCCTGGGACAACCTCTCGGATGTCCGTATCGAAGGTAACACGCTTCAACTGGTCAAAGGTTGAGCCGCACGGGCTCGAAAAACTGCGCCGTGACTGCATTGCAACGAGTTCTTCGGGCTATCCTCCTGCTGGCGGCGCTGGTGATCCCGGCTGTGTTGAACGCGCAACCATCCGCCCCGGAGGCGCAGGCTGACGAGGCCCAGGCTTCGTCGCAGACGGACGTGGCGGCAAGCCCCCCGGCGGAAGTGCCGGTCGTGCGCCGCGCGCCGATGCAGGTCGGGCCGACGCTTGATATCCAGAACCGGACAGGGGGGGGCGGAGGCGACTCGCCGGAGCTTCCGGCCACGCCCAGGGTGCAGGTCCGGGTGACGCCGAACAACTACTTCCAGGTCGCGGGCGAGGACTACGTTTCCGTCCAGTACGTGACCCACATGGCGCAGCAGGCGGGCGAATATGGCTCGTCGCTGGTCCCGCTTTCCAAATCACTGCCGCTGCCGATCCTCGTCAAGCTGGTGCCCGCCGCGCAGGCGTCGTTTGAGAGCGCTTTTGTGATCCGCCCGCAGCCCAACGGCGATGTCCATGTGAGCATCCGCTGGGGCGAGGACACGGAGTTTTCGCAGGTCTGTCAGGCCCTGATGAGCGGCTGGCTTGTGCGTTGCGCGATCTGGCGCTTTGGCACGGATGCCGCCGCCGAGGTGCCCGACTGGCTGGAACTGGGGGCCGGACTGGGGCTGGAGGTGCAGTTGCGCCCCGCGCTGATTGATGAGATCGCCCTGCAGTCGCGCAAGGAGAATCCCTGGTCGCTGGAACGGATTTTTTCGATTCGGGGCATGGACAGCTCGGATTCGGTGCAGGCCCGGCGTCAGTGCCTGTGGCTGCTGCGCTTTCTGGAAAACCAGTCGTCGGACCGGGAACGGTTTCAGCGCCTGATGGCGGGCTTTTTGAAAAACCTGCCGCCTTTCCACCTGCTGGTAGCGGCTTTCCCCGAGTCCTTGCCCGACGAATGGACGACGGCCATGTGGTGGGCGGTCGGGTACGAGATGGGAGTGCGCGCGCGCCAGACGCCTTTTTATTCGCTGGACGAGTCGGTCAAGCTGATCAAGGACTGCGCCACGCTTACGGCCGAAATCGACGGCCGCGATGTCCGCGCGCTGATTCACGAGTTGTACCCGTACCGGGGGAATCCGGTCATGCGCAGTGCCGCCCGCCAGCGGGTGCGCGAGATCAAGCTCCTGCTCCAGAAGGTGAATCCCGTTTACCACAACGCGCTGCTGTCGCTTGCCGTCGTGTATGACACCTGGCTGGTACTCCCGCAGCCGGAGTCCGGAGACGTTTTCGAGCCGAGCGAGGCCGACAAGGCCTACTTCCGGGCACTGGAGCTATTTACGGCGGACTACCAGACGGCCGAACTGCTCAACGCGGACATCCAGCGGCTCCTCGACTGGTAGGACGCTTGGGGGGCACTTCCTTAAGCCTCTTCGTCCAGTGTTGTTGGGAAATGGATTAACCACAGAGGACACAGAGAGAGGCTTGATGAACGCTGTACCGCTGCTTGAATACCGAATGGCTTAAGTGATTAATTGCTGTTTTCTGCGTTCAGCATCCAACAATTAACAATCAACCATTTAGCCATTCAATCACTGTGGCTATAGTATTTCCTAAAGTGTTCAAGCGCCTCTCTGTGTTCTCTGTGCCCTCTGTGGTTAAAAAAACACCAAAAAACCGGCTCGCTTTACCTTCCGCCGTGCGGGAAAAGCTCCGGCTGGCGCGAGAAGAGGATTTCACCGACCCAGCGACGATGCGGCCCGGAGAGGGTAATCCCGTCGAGTTGGTTGAGCGCGACCCAGTGCAGGTGGGGGGAATTGGGCACATGCGCGTCGCTGGAAAGGGCGTAGATGCGCTCCTCGATCAGTTCGTTGGCGATGCCGCGTTTCTTGCTCAAAATGAGTGGGGCGGACTCGTAGTCGGAGTTGACCAGACGGCCCTCGGGCAACTCGTACAGCCCGGCCAGACGGGGAGAGTCGCTGGGGGCTTTTTGCAAGAGCAATTTACCGTCCCGTTCGACCCAGCAGCGGTTGATCTGCCGGTAGGTGGTGGTTTTTTTCGCGAAAATCGGCAGCAACTCGGCCTCTCCGGTGACGTGGCTGCGACAGTACCCCTGCACCGGGCACAGCGGGCAAAGCGGGTTGCCCCGGGTGCAGACGGTGGCCCCGAGCTCCATCATGGCCTGGTTGTGGTCGCCGGGGTTGGCGGCTCCGGCGATCAGCTCGTTGGCTACGGGGGTGAGCTGGCGGGCGGCCTGTGAGGCGTCCTTGTAGGCCGTGTGGTCGTCAAGCATCCGGGTCAGGATGCGAACAACGTTGCCGTCGATTACGGCGATTTCCTCCCCGTGGCTGATGCTGGCAATGGCGGCTGAGGTGTAGGGGCCGACACCCGGCAGCGCCAGCCACTCGGCGGCGGTCTCGGGCTTCGGATCGGCCGCGACGTAGGCGCGGGCCAGTGCCAGCAGGTTGCGGGCGCGACGGTAGTAGCCGAGTCCTTCCCAAGCCTTGACCACACTTTCCTCGTCGGCGGCGGCCAGCGTCTCGAAGTCGGGAAAGGTGCGCATCCAGTCCTCAAAGTAGGGCAGGGCGGTGTTGACCTGGGTCTGCTGGAGCATGAACTCCGATACGACGGTCCGGTAGAGGCTCGGCTCGGTGCGCCAAGGCAGCTTGCGGTGGTTCTGCTCGTACCAGCGCTCAAGCGTATTTTGGAAAGCCCGGCGGCTGCGGATAACGTCGGGGTGAGTCACACCCGATAACCTCGACTGATAAATCTTCCGGGTCAACGCAGGCCTTGTCTTTTCGGTAATATCTTTTCCCGCATCCATCCCGGCCAATCGCAGGCGGACGAAGGCCGTGCGGCTTTTTTGCGCAAATACGGTTGCAACCGGGCTGACATTTGGCGTGCTAGTACGCACATGGCCAAGACGGACGAAGACGCCCCCAAGAAGAAGACCCTGTACACGCTCAAGCTGACCGATGGGCAGATGGACCAGGTGAAGGACTGGTGCGACCGGCACCTGTGGAGTTTTTACGAGGTCGATTACGCCCGTTTCGCCTTCAAGGGCGACGGGGTGAACCTCGTCGGCTACACCAGCGGCAAGCTTGTGGTGCAGGGCAAAAAGACCGAGGACTGGGTGACGTATGTGCTGGAGGGCGAGATCACCCACGATCCGAAGTTCGGCTATGACGAAGTCCTCAACCCCGAGTGGTTCGAGACCCATGCCGGGCTTGACGAAAGCGGCAAGGGCGACCTCTTTGGCCCCCTCGTGTCGGCCTGCGTCATCGCGGACAAGCCCATGATCGAAAAGTGGCGCGAAGCCGGGCTGCAGGACTCCAAGAAAATCACCTCCGACGCCGCCATCCTGCGGCTGGAAAAACTCATCCGCCAGACCAAGGGCGTGGTGGTCGAGAGCACCTGGGCCGGGATGGGCCGCTACAACGAGCTTTACAAGAAATTCGGCAGTAACCTGAACAAGCTCCTGGCCTGGATGCACGCCAAGTCAGCCGAAAACGCCCTGGCCAAGCGCCACGTGCCGTGGGGCCTGCTTGACCAGTTCAGCAAGCAGCCGCTCGTCCAGCGTCAGCTCAAGGTGCCGGATTTCGAACTGCGCATGCGGACCAAGGCCGAGTCCGACCCCGTGGTCGCGGCGGCCTCCGTCATCGCCCGAGCCGAGTACGTGCGGCAGATGGACAAGCTTTCCGAAGAGGCCGGGTTCAAACTCGGCAAGGGAGCCAGCGCCGCCGTCAAAAAGCAGGGCAAGCAACTCGTGGAAAAATTCGGCCCCGAGTCCCTCGGCAACTTCGCCAAGCTCCACTTCCGCACCGCCTACGAGGTGCTCGGCCTGCCCGTCCCCGAAAAACAGCCCTGGCACAGGTATTGATAAACAAGTTTGAGAGTTTAAGAGTTTGAAAGTTTGAGAGTTGGGGGCGGTTGGAACGATTAAAGGTGGAGAAGTTTTACGAAACGGGAACAGCTACGCGATGAACTCTCAAACCAACAAACTTTCAAACTCTCAAACCTCCTTCCCCCTCTGGGAGATGGACTGTGGCGTCTTTCGCGAATGCGGGGCGCTCGTGGGGGTGGACGAGGCCGGACGCGGGGCCTTGGCCGGGCCGGTGGTGGCGGCGGCGTTTTGTCCCGGAGAGGGATTTTTTGAAAATAGCGAGCTGCGGGAACTTTGCGCCGACATCACCGACTCGAAGCTCCTTTCCCCCGCCCAGCGCGAGGAGATCCTCGCCCGGCTGGAACAGTGGCGGGACGAGGGCAGGGTGGCCTTTGCCGCCGCGGCCGGCGAGATTGACGAGATTGAGCGCCTGAACATCCTTGGTGCGACCCGGCTGGCCATGACCCGGGCGCTGGAAGCGCTCCCTTTGGAGTTGCCGTCCGCCGGGGAGGCGGAGATGCCGCTTTTTGAACAAGCGGCCAGCGGCCCGCGCCTGCGTATTCTGATCGACGGCAAGCCCTTGAAGAACTTCCCCTACGCCCACGACGGGCTGGTCAAAGGTGACAGCCGCAGCCTCTGCATTGCCGCCGCCTCCATCGTGGCCAAGGTCACGCGGGACCGGCTCATGGTCGCGCTCGACGCGGAGTTCCCCGCCTACGGTTTCGCCGGGCACAAGGGCTACGGCACCGCTACCCATCGGGCCGCCCTGCACGCGCATGGCCCGTGCCCGTATCACCGCACACTGTTTTTGAGGAAAGTGCTCGGTGAAGGGGAGGGGAAAGGGAGAAATTCGTAGATTTATAGATTCGTAGATTCTTGGGATTCTTAAGTTCGTAGGTCGGTCGGAGGGGTATCCGCAGAGTTTTTTTAGGGAGCGGATTTTCTTGGCGGCAGTGGTTGCCTTGACGGGCGGTCCCGTTTACGAATCTTTGAATTTACACATCTACGAATTTCATTCCCTCCCCTTATGCAATCTCAGCAGATTCTTCTCGGCGTAAACATCGACCATAGCGCCACGGTCCGCCAGGCGCGTTACCGCGAGCACGCGCTTGACCGTGGACGGATGGTCGAGCCCGATCCGGTGGAAATCGCCCTGCACGCCCAGCGTGCCGGGGCCGACGGCATCACCATGCACCTGCGCGAAGACCGTCGCCACATCCAGGACAGCGACGTGCGCCTGATGCGCGACATGATCCAGGTGCCGCTCAACCTCGAAATGGCCTGCACGCAGGAGATGCTCGACATCGCGCTGGAAGTGCGCCCGGACGTGGTGCTGCTCGTGCCCGAGGGACGCCAGGAGGTGACGACCGAGGGCGGGCTCGACGTGATTGGCGGCCGCGACAACATCTGCACTATGGTCAGCCATCTGGGCGCGGTGGGCGTCGAGACGAGTCTCTTTATCGACCCGGACCCCGAGCAGGTGAAAACCGCAGCACAGACCGGCTGCGCCTACGTGGAACTGCACACCGGGGCCTTTGCCAGCGCCTTTTACGAGAGCCGCGAGGCCGCCCGCTACGAGCTGGAGCGGCTGCGCATCGCCGCCGACATCGCTGCCAACGCCGGGCTCAAGGTCAACGCCGGGCACGGCATCAACTACGTTAACATCCGCATGGTGCGCGAACTGCCGCACCTGCACGAGATGAACATCGGCCACAGCATCATCAGCCGCGCGCTCTACACGGGGATCACCGAGGCCGTGCGCGAGATGAAGGCCCTCATGAACGGCGTGCTGCGATGAACATCCGGCTGGAGGAAGGCGGCTTCGTGCTCGGGGTTGGGACGGACCTGGTGGATGTCGAGCGCATCCGCGCTTCCCACCAGCGCCACGGCGAGCGCTTCCTCGACCGGGTTTTTACCGCCGTTGAGCAGGCCTACTGCCTCGACCACCGCAATCCGTATCCCCATCTGGCCGCCCGTTTCGCCGCCAAGGAGGCGCTCTCGAAGGCTTTCTCGACCGGCATCGGAGCGGAGTTCGCGTTCACCTCGCTCAGCGTCGAGCACGGGGAGCGCTCCCAGCCGCTGGCCCGTCTGGACGCTAAAGGGCAGGCCCTGCTGGAGGCCGTGGGCGGAACCAACGTCCTCCTTTCCCTGACTCATACCTCGACTCTGGCCCAGGCGTTCGTCCTCATCGTGCGACGTCCCGGTTGACCGACGTCTTTTTTCAAAAAAGCCATCCTCGAACTCCCGACCCCCGATCCGCCATGCCCATCGCCCATCCCATTCTCTCGACCGACGAATCCCTCGATTTCGAGCGCACGCTCTTGCCGGGGCGTGAGCAGCAATGGACGGCCATGAACAACGCCGGGCGTGCCGTGGGCCGGGCGGTGTTGCAGGACTTCGGCGAGCTGGCCGAGGTGCCCTCGCGCCTGCGTGTGCTCGCGCTGGTGGGCAAGGGACACAACGGCGGCGACGCGCTGCTGGCGGCGGACGAGATCCTCAAGCGCCACAGTGGGGCCGAGGTGCACCTGTTGCTGCGGGCCGATAAAAAGGAGCTGCGCAGCCTGACCCGCCGCGCCTTTGACGAGCTTTTGAAATCCTCCCGCGCCAGCCTCTGCAATGAGCTGACCTACCGGCAGGAAGCCTACGACATCGCGCTCGACGGGCTGCTCGGGATGCAGTTCCGTCCGCCACTGAAGTCCGATCTGGCCGATCTGCTGGCGGAGGTCAACGCCCGCCGGGGCATCCGCTTCCGCGCGGCGGTGGACCTGCCCAGCGGCCTCGGTGACGCGGACGCCTTTCAGGCGGACTTCACTTACGCCACCGGCATCGCCAAGAGCCCGCTTTTCGACCCAGCCCATGCGGACAAATGCGGTCGCATCCGCTACCTGGACATCGGGTTTTTCCAACTGCCCTACGAGGGGCCGCGCTCGTTCGCGGAGAACATCCTGCCCGACGCCGCCTTGCAGAGCCAGGGCGGGCTGCGCCCGCCGCGCTGCGACAAGCGCACCTTCGGCCACCTCTTTGTGCTCAGCGGCTCGCGCTCCTTTCCGGGGGCGCTGCTGATGAGCGTCAAGGCCGCGCTCAGCTCCGGCGTCGGCCTGCTCACGGCCTTCGCGCCCGAGTCGCTGGCCGCGCAGTACGCCGCCGCCGTGCCTGAGGCCATGTGGGTGCCCTGGCCGGAAACGCCCGAGGGCGGACTGGCCCTGGAGGGCTGGCACCTGCTGCGCGAACGTCTTTCCCGCGCCGACGCGGTGCTCTGTGGCTCCGGCATCGGCCGCGAACCGGAAACCCTGCAACTGGTCCGCGACCTGGTGCGCGAGGTCGAGCTGCCGCTGGTCATCGACGCCGATGCGCTCCAGCCGGAGACGGCGCTGGCCGCCGCCAGCCGCCCGGCCTCGGCGGGGGGCGTTGTGCTGACTCCGCACATGGGCGAATTTATGCGGCTGGCCGGGCGGCAGAGCGCGGAGTATTCGCGGGAGGCGCTGGTGGATTTTTGCCAAAAGCACCGCGTGGTCACGGCTCTGAAAGGCCCGCATACCCGCGTGTGCGACGGCTCGCAGGTCGCGCTCAGTACGCGGGGCGGACCGGTCCTGGCCCGGGGCGGCAGCGGCGACATGCTGGCGGGGTTGATGGGTGGCCTCGTCGCCCAGCAGCCGCGCGCGCCCTTCGAGCCGGCCTGCCGGGCGGTGCTCTGGCACGGCCTCGCCGCCGACCATCTCGCCCGTACCCGTGGCCAGATTGCCGTGCACACCACGGAGTTGCTGGAGCACTTCGGCCCGGCCCTGCGGGAGGCTTAGGGGCGGGTTGGTTTACTTTTTAACACTTTAGGACAACGCAACGGATGGACAAGGAACTGACGCCCACGCAGGCCACGCTCGTGCTCAACGGCCTCTCCGGCGTCGGCCCGGTCACGCTGCGTCGGCTGTTCGATCATTTTGGCGAAGATCCCAGGTCGGTGCTGGCGGCGGGCGTGTCGGCGCTGCGGCAGGTGCAGGGAGTGGGGCCGGAGATGGCATCCACGATTGCCAACTGGCGCTCGCATTTCGATCTGGCCAAAGAGGAGGAAAAACTGGCTCGCGGCGGGGTGAACTTTATCCATACGGGCAGCGTGGAGTACCCGCCGTTGCTGAAGGAAATCTACGACCCGCCCATCGGCCTCTACACCAAGGGGCCGCTGCGAGTAGGCCGCAAGACCGTGGCCATTGTCGGCAGCCGCCATACCACGCTCTACGGGCAGGGGGTGGCCCGCCGCCTCGCCGCCGACCTCGCCCGGCTGGGCATCTGCGTGGCCAGCGGGTTGGCCAGGGGGATCGACACCGCCGCCCATGAGGGTGCGCTGGAGGCCGGAGGGCCGACCGTGGCCGTGCTCGGTTGCGGGCTGGACATTATTTACCCGCCTGAAAACATCGACCTGTACCGCCGCCTGGAAAAATCCGGGGCGATTTTTTCCGAGTTCCGGCTCGGCACCCGCGCCACCAAGAGCACCTTTCCCATGCGCAACCGCCTGCTCTCGGGCATGAGCCTGGCGGTCATCGTGGTGGAGAGCGACGCCAGCGGCGGCAGCATGATTACCGCCCGCTTTGCCGCCGAGCAGAACCGGCAGGTCTTCGCCGTGCCGGGACGCATCGACCAGCCCTCCAGCCGCGGTTGCCACCAGTTGATCCGCGACGGGGCTACGTTGTTGACCTGCGTGGATGACTTGCTGGAGGAGTTGCAGTTCGCCGGGGAGCAGCTTCAGATGCCCGGTCTGGACGCGACTGACGAAGCGGGTGTTGACGGGGCCTCCGCCCGCGGTTTTTCCGGAAGCGGGCAGGCTACCGAGGCGCAGGCCGGTGGCTTGAGCGGCGACGAGGCCCGCGTGTACCGCTACCTGTGCGAAAGCGGCCTGCGTGGCGCGGACGATATCGCCGGGGCGCTCGGGCTGCCAATGCCCGTCGTTGCGGCCACGCTCATGATGCTCGAACTGAAAAAGCGCGTCGTCAAACGCGCGGACGGCACCTTTGAGGCCCGGGGCTGAGCAGTTCCCGGGGAAGCGTCTTATCGGCGCTGCGTGGTTACGCACCCGGAGCTTGCCAAAGGGTGGATTTGTTGGCAACATTTCCGGCTTTTCCTTTTCCGAGCCGGAAAAGCCTGAATCATGATCACAAAGATTTTCAAGAAATTCGCGGGCAGTCACTATCGTCGCTTTCTGAAGAAAGCCCAGCCCATCGTCGCCAAGATCAACCAGCTTGAGCAGGAGTACCAGTCGCTCAGTGACGAACAACTACGCGCTAAAACCGAGGAATTCCGGGCCCGCTACACGAAGGAAATGGATGAGGTTCGTGCCCGCCTCGGGGACAATCCCGACCCGGAGCGTCTGGTCGAGGCCAACCAGGCTATCCTCGACGGCCTGTTGCCGGAGGCTTTCGCCACGGTCAAGAACGCCGCCCGCCGCCTTTGCGGAAAGGATGTTGATGTGATGGGCCACATGCTGCGCTGGGAGATGGTCCACTACGATGTGCAGCTCATCGGCGGCATGGCCCTGCACGACAACCGCATCGCGGAAATGGCCACCGGTGAAGGTAAAACCCTCGTCTCCACGCTCCCGCTCTATCTGAACGCGCTCTCGGGTCGCAATTGCCAGCTCTGTACCGTCAACGAGTATCTGGCCGAGCGCGACTCCCAGTGGATGGGGCACCTTTTCAAGTTCCTCGGACTCACCGTCGGGGTGATTAAAAACCAGCAGCCCCCCGAGGAGAAACGCGCCGCCTACGAGGCGGACCTGACTTACGGTACGGCTTCGGAATTCGGCTTCGACTACCTGCGCGATAACGGCATGGCCACCCGCGCCGAGGATCAGGTGCAGCGCGACCATTACTACGTCATCGTGGACGAAATCGACTCCATCCTTGTTGACGAGGCGCGCACGCCGCTCATCATTTCCGGCCCCGTGCAGGATGACCGCCAGGCCCCGTTCATGGAGCTCAAGCCCGGCATCCAGAAGCTCGTTTCGCTCCAGACCAACCTCTGCACCCACCTGGCTAACACGGCCCAGGAGGCGCTCATGAGCGGCGACCTCGACAACGACACCCGCCTGGACGCTCTCAACAAGCTCGTCCAGGTCAAGCTCGGCATGCCCAAGAACCGTTCGCTGATGAAGCTGATGGAGCACGGCAACATCCGCCGCGCCTTCGAGAAGCACGACGCCGAGATGCACTCGGATTTCCAGAAAAAAATCCTCTACGCGCTCAAGGAGGAACTCTACTACACCATCGACGAAAAGCAGCACCAGAGCGATCTGACCGAAAAGGGTCGTTCCACCCTGCGCCCGGATGATCCCGACGCCTTCGTCCTGCCCGACCTGCCCACGATTTTCAACGAAATCGAAAGCGACCAGTCCCTCTCCGACGAGGAGAAGATGAAGGAAAAACAGAAGGAGGAGGAGCTTTTTGGTCGCCGCTCGGAGGACATCCACTGCATCAGCCAGCTCCTGCGCGCCTACGCCCTGTACGAGCGTGACAAGGAGTACGTCATCCACGAGGGCAAGGTTGCCATCGTCGATGAAAACACGGGCCGCATGATGCCGGGCCGCCGCTGGTCCGACGGTCTCCACCAGGCCGTCGAGGCCAAGGAAGGGGTCAAGATCGAGAAGGAGTCCAAGACCTACGCCACCATCACCGTCCAGAACTACTTCCGCCTCTACGAAAAGCTGGCCGGGATGACGGGGACGGCCGAGACCGAGGCGGGTGAGTTCCACGACATTTACGGGCTCAACGTCATGGTCATCCCGACGCACAGACCCTGCCAGCGCATCGACGAGAACGACGTCATTTACAAGACTCGCCGCGAGAAGTACAACGCCGTCATCGAGGACATCAAGGTCGCCCATGAAAAGGGTCAGCCGGTGCTCGTCGGGACGGCTTCGGTCGAGGCTTCCGAAGTCCTCAGCCGCATGCTCCAGCGCACGAAAATCCGCCACAGCGTGCTCAACGCCAAGTACCACCAGCAGGAGGCCGAAATCGTCTCCCAGGCCGGGCAACCGGGCGGCGTCACCATCGCCACCAACATGGCCGGTCGCGGCACGGACATCAAGCTGGGGGAGGGCATCAATGAAAAGGGTGGGCTGCTCGTCATCGGCACCGAGCGGCACGAGTCCCGCCGCGTGGACCGCCAGCTCCGGGGCCGCTGCGCCCGTCAGGGCGATAACGGGCGCTCGAAGTTCTTCATCTCGCTGGAGGACGACCTGATGCGCCTCTTCGCCAATGCCGGTCCCATCTCCAAGATTCTCCAAAGCTCCTTCCAGGAAGGTGAAGTGCTGGCGCACCCGCTGTTGAACCGCTCCATCGAGTCGGCGCAGAAAAAGGTCGAGCAGCAGAACTACTCCATCCGCAAGCGCCTGCTCCAGTACGACGATGTGCTCAACAAGCAGCGTGAGGTCATTTACGGCATCCGCAACGACGCGCTCCACAGCGAGAGCCCGCGCGACGTCATCATGGAAATGGTGATGGAGGAGCTGGAAGCCCGCCTCGACACCATCGCCTCCGGCTCGGACAAGCAGCCCGAGTACAGCGACGTGCAGGGCCTGCTCTCCTGGGTCAACACGCACTTCCCGGTCGCCATCGAGGAGCAGGAAATCGAGGGCAAGACCCACGCCCAGTTGCTCAGCCTCTTCTCCGAGCGCATCAACAAGGCCTACGATCAGCGCGCCTCCGCCGAGGATGAAAAGGCTTTCAAAGGCCTGGAGCGCTACGTGCTCACCCGCGCCATTGACAAAAACTGGCAGGACCACTTGACCGAAATGGAAGATCTGCGCCGCGCCGTCGGCCTGCGCGGCTACGGGCAGAAAGACCCGCTCGTCGAGTACAAGGCCGAGGCTTTCACCTATTTCCAGGACATGATCGCCCGTGTGCGCACGGACATCTGCACCGGCATCTTCCGCGTAGCTATTATCCACAATCCCGCCGAACTGGAAGCCGCCCGCCGTCGCCTGATGGAGATGCAGCGCCGCGCCCAGGCCACCGGCCCCGAGAATGCCTCGGCCCCGGGTGCCGCCCCTGCCGGGCGCGGACCTGCCGCCGCCGGAGCGGGCCGGACCGCCGACGGCAAACCGATCAAGCTGCCCACGGTGCAGCCGGTCAAGCGTGAGCTGCCGAAGATCGGGCGCAACGAGGTCGTGTCCATCCGCAAGGGCGGTCAGACCCAGACGCTCAAGTGGAAAAAGGCCGAGGAAATGGTCCGCGACGAGGGCTGGGAACTGGTCCCGCCCAGCGAAACGGCCAAAAAGTAGCGCCGGTTCTCCAGCCACATCCCGCTAAAGCCATGAGCACTCCACACGGGGCCGAGTCCACCGGGCGCGCGCCCCTGCGATGTATCATGGCTGGCGTGGCGCTGGTCTTTACAGTCCTGCTGACGGTTATCGCCTTTCCGCCCTTCGATGTGGCCGAGGCGGCCTATGTCTTGGCCGTCCCGCTCTTGCTGTGGACGACTGCCCGGCCCCGCTGGCGCAGATTTCTGCTCGGGGCCTGGGGCGCGTACGCGGTTAGCTGGTTCTTCCTCCTGATCTGGCTCCGACACATGGAGCCTCCCATGGGCTGGATCGCGTTGATCGTGTTATCGGGTATACTGGGGGCCTTTAACCTTACCTGGGCCGCCGCCGCCCGCTGGCTTTTCCCCCGCGCCATGGAGCGTTCCTTGCGTCCGCGCCTGATCGCCCTGCTCGGGCTGGCCGGAGCGTGGGTCGTGATCGAGTGGGCACGGAGCTGGATGCTGTTTGGCTTTCCCTGGGCCACGCTGGCGGTTAGCCAGTGGCAACGCCCGCCGATGCTCCAGATTGCTGCCTGGACCGGGGCCTACGGCGTCTCCTTTATCCTGATCTTCTTCAACCTCGCGCTGGCGGGCTATTTCTGGCGACTGCTGAATCCCGAGCCCGACGATGAGGCGGAAGGCGAGGAAATGGACGCGGAAAACGACACCACCGCCGGGAAGAACATCGCCCGCGATTCCGCGCCGGATCAGGACGACTCCTCATCTGACGGCCGCGACACCGATCCCGACGCCGAGGATGAGCGCGGGCGTCCTTACCGCAGTCTCGGGCGTTCGTTATTGCATACCCGGCCGCAGCGTCCGGTCACCAACGCGCTTTCCCTCAGCGGCGCCTTTTCCATGGCCCGCGCGCCGGGCGGGAGTTTTACGCGTTTCCTGCGGGTGAGCCCGGAGCTGGCCCTCGCGTTGGCTATGGTGCTTGGGAGCCTCTGGCTGTTTTTCAAAACCATCCCCCGTGCCGACGAGACGGGTCCGATGTTCAAGGCCGGGGTGGTGCAGCCCTGGACCGACCCGCAAAAGAAGTGGGACATCAACTTTTTCCGCGAAAACCTGCTCACGCTCAGCTCCCTGACCGAACGGGCGGCCCTGAGCGACCCGGACCTGATCGTGTGGCCGGAAGCGGCCACGCCCGGCCCGCTGCTGGACCCCGAAGACCCGCGCATGAAGGCATGGGTCGAGCAACTGGTGAACTTCGCCGGTGTCCCGCTGCTGACCGGCAATATGGCCATCGACGACGGCCACTGGTACAACGCCGCCTTTGTCATCTACCCGGCCAGCGGCACCTACGGTGAGTGGTACGCCAAGCAGAAACGCGTCCCTTTCGGCGAGTTTGTGCCGTTCCGCGAGTGGTTGCCCTTTCTGGGCAAGTTCGTCCCGCTGGAGGACATCGCCCGCGGCCCCGGCCCGGTCATCCTGCCGGTCGAACTGCCCGAGGGCACCTACAACGCCGGACCGCTCATCTGCTACGAGGACATTTTTCCAACACTGGCCCGGCAAGTGACCGCGATGGGGGCGGACTTCCTGCTCGTCGTGACCAACGACGCCTGGTACGGCCAGGAGGGTGGGGCGATCCAGCACGCAGCGCACTCCGTCCTGCGGGCGGTGGAAACCCGCCGCCCCGTCCTGCGCTGCGGCAACAACGGCTGGAGCGGCTGGATTGACGAACAGGGCCGCATCCGAGACGTGCTGCGCGGGATTAACGGCTCCACCTATTTTCAGGGAACGGGCACCTTTGACTTGCGGCACGACCTGCGCTGGGGCGGCGTGCTGACCCCCTATGTCCGCTATGGCGACTGGTTTGTCGGCCTGTGTGCGCTCTTTTTTGCCTGGGCGGCGGTCAGGGAGAATCGTTTGAGAGTTTGAAGGTTTGAGAGTTTGAAAGTTGGGCGTTCGCTGGGGCTAGGCGAGGGGAGTTCGCACTGATAAAAGCGGACGATTGGTGGATTTTAGAGACTTGGTTGTCTCTGGTGGGTGACATTTGACCGCTGGCGTTTTATTTTTGTGATTCCGGCAAATCATGCGAAAATAGTCGTTGACAGGATTGGAAGATTTTGAAAGTTTTCACTCATAATCTTCTAGAAACCTTTCATAACCCCTTCACATTTCCCATGGCCCAAGCTACTCCTGATCTGACCAGGGCCGCGATTGAGCGGCTGGTACGTGAGAGTATTTATAAGCAGCTCGGCAAACAAGTCCCGGCCGGGAACGAGGCACCCAACCCCCTCGTGGTCAATGTCAGCGCGCGCCACTGTCACCTTTCGCCCGAAGCGGTGGAAAAGCTTTTCGGCCCCGGCCACCAGCTTACGCCGATGAAGTGGCTCTACCAGGAAGGCCAGTACGCGGCCCAGGAATCCGTCACTCTGGTCGGCCCGCGCAGCCGCGTCATTTCAAACCTGCGCATCCTCGGTCCCTGCCGCCCGCTCAACCAGGTCGAACTCGCCTTTACCGACGCCATCGCGCTCGGCTACGACATCCCGGTGCGCCAGTCCGGCGACATCGAGGGCACGCCCGGTTGCATGCTCATGGGGCCGAAGGGCTTCCTGGAGCTGGACAAGGGCGTCATCCGCGCCGCCCCGCACGTCCACATGGCCCCGGAAGACGCCGCGCATTACGGCGTTAAGCAGGGCGACTTCATGAAGATGCGCGTCGGGGGCGACCTTGGCGTGACCTTCGACCGGATTTTTGTCCGCGTGAGCGACTCCTTCAAGCTGGAGGTCCACATCGACACCGACGAGGGCAACGCCTGCCGCCTCGGCCCGCAAAGCCAGGTCGAGCTGGTCAAGTAAGCGTCCCCTCGTATCCATTTTTCAATACAACTTTCAGAACCCAACTTAAATCAACCCAACAACACACATGAGCGATTCAATAGGCATGGTCGAAACCAAGGGATACGTTGGCAGCGTTGAAGCCAGCGATGCCATGGTCAAGGCGGCAGGAGTCTCCCTGGCCCGTACCGTCCAGATTGGTGGCGGCTTCATCACCGTCATGGTCAAGGGCGACGTCGGCAGCGTCAAAGCGGCGGTTGACGCCGGTGCGGAAGCTGCCTCACGCGTGGGCGAGCTGGTCTCCTCACACGTCATCCCGCGCCCCCACGCGGACCTCGTCAAGCAGTTTGAACTGTAATCTCCAACTCCAACACATTTACCGAAAATGGCAAAACAAGCTATCGGCATGATCGAAACCAAGGGCCTGATCAGCCTGCTCGAAGCCACTGACGCCGCCCTCAAGTCGGCCGACGTCACTCTCGCCGGCTGGGAAAAGATCGGCAGCGGGATCGTTACGGGCTTCTTCGCCGGAGACGTCGCCGCGGTCAAGGCCGCCGTTGACGCTGGTGCTGAAGCCGCCTCGGCGGTCGGCCAGGTGGTCGGCGTCCAGGTGATTCCCCGCCCGCACGACGACCTCTCCAAGCTCGGCCCCTGGATCAGCTAACCTAGTTCAAGCGTTTGAGAGTTTAAGTGTTTGGGAGTCGGGTTTCCTCCGGAGACCCACGGCTTTGAATAACGCTTGAGCTTTCGAACCTTCAAACTTTCCAACGTACCTGTGAAAATTCTCGTCGCAAATCTCGGCTCGACCTCGTTCAAGTACCGGCTGTTCAAGTTCGGTGCGGGCGAGGAAACCCTCTTGGCAAAAGGGGGCTACGAGCGCGTGGAGGACCACGGTGCCGTTATCGAGGACTGCTTGAAAGTCCTTCAGGAGCAGGGGCACCTCGACAGCGTGGAGGATCTGGATGCGGTCGGCTTCAAGACCGTGCTGGGCAAAAACCTCAGCGGTTGCGTCGAGGCGGACGACAAGGTACTGGAGGCCCTGGCGGGCTTCGAGGCCATCGCCCCGGCGCACAATCCGGCCTATGCGAACGGCATCCGCCAGTTCGCCCGGGTCATGCCCGGCGTCACCCGTGTCGCCCTGTTCGAGACGGCTTTCTACCAGTGGATGAGCGAGGCGGCCTGCCGCTACGCCGTCCCCGAAAGCTGGTACGAACTGGGCGTGCGCCGTTACGGCTTCCACGGGGCCAGCCACAAATTTGTGGCGGAGCGCTCCGCGCAATTGCTCGGACGCGACGATGTGGCCGAGAAGGTCCAGCGCCTGTATCAGAAAGGTGATACAGCGGTCGAACGACCGCTGCGCATCATTTCCTGCCACCTCGGCGGCAGCAGCTCGATCACGGGTATCTGTAACGGCGTGGCCATCGGCTCCAGCATGGGCTTCTCGCCTCAGGGCGGGTTGCCGCAAAACAACCGTGTGGGCGACCTCGACTCGATGGCCGTCCCGTACATGGCCAAGGTCGGCGGTCTCTCCATCGACGAGATTGAGCGGCAGATGACAAAAGAGGGCGGCCTGCTCGGCCTCTCCGGCGTCAGCAACGACCTGCGCGACCTGATCGAAGCTGCCGACGACGGCAACCAGCGCGCGCGCCTGGCGATCGACGTTCTCATCCACAGCATCCGGCAGTGGGCGGGCGGCTTTTTCTGGCAGATGGGCGGCATCGACGCCATCGCCTTTACCGGCGGTATCGGCGAGAACAACGCAGCCCTGCGAGCCGCCGTTTGCGCGGGATTGGAGCCCTTCGGGTTAAAAATCGACCCCGCCGCCAACGATTCACTCAAGGGCGAGGGGAATATCTCCGTACCCGGCTCAAGCATCCCGGCGCTCGTCATCCCGGCCAACGAAGAACTCGTCGTTGCCCGCGAAGTTCACCGCTTCATGGAGGCCCGGCTCACCCCGGCCTCGTAAAAGACACACTTTCAAAACCAACTCAACAAAACCTTAATTCACGCAATCATGTCCCAAGCACTCGGACTCCTCGAAACCAAAGGTCTTATCTCGCTCGTGCAGGGCGTTGATGCCATGCTCAAGGCTGCCAATGTCGAATTGGTCGGCCCGATGAAAAGCGTCGGCAGCGCGCTGGTCAGCGCGACGATCGTCGGTGATGTCGCCGCGGTCAAGGCCGCCATCGACGCCGGTGCCCAGTCGGCTTCCGCCTTCGGCGAAGTCGTCAGCGCGCACGTCATCGCCCGCCCGGCTGAAGAGCTGAGCAAGAGCATCCTCAAGGCCCCCGCCGCGAAGAAGTAACCCGAAACGTCGGGAGTTTGAACGTTTGAGAGTTTGAAAGTTGCCGGTGCGTGTCCCTCGGGCCATCCGCACTGCTTCTGCAAACTCTCAAACCAAAAACGTTCAAACTCTCAAACTTGTAAGTTATGTTTCTCGCCAAAGTCATCGGCCACGTCGTTTCGACGAAAAAAGACCCCGCCATGAAGGGGCAGCGGCTGCTTGTCCTGAGGCCCCAGGTGGTCGATCCGGAAAATCCCGGCCAGCTCCGCGACGGCTCAAACACGGTGGTCGCGGTGGACCGGCTCGGTGCCGGTACCGGCGAGATGGTGCTGTTCTGCTCGGGCAGTTCCGCCCGTCAGACCGACGGCATGAAACAGTTGCCGGTCGATGCCGCCGTGATCGGTATTGTGGACACGGTCGATGTGCTCGGCCAGCAGCTCTACAAGGACAAGCCCGGAGCATAAACCCTCTTGTAATTCCTCTTTCCCATGAGCCTGAATATTGACGAAGCCACGCTCAAGTCCGTCGTCGAAGACGTTCTGAAAAAACTCGGCCAACAGGCCGCCGCCGCTCCCGCCAAGGGTTCCGATTGCGGCTGCTCGAAGTCGTCCTCCAAGGGGCGCGACGGCGTCTTTCAGGATGCGGGCGAGGCGGCCGAGGCCGCTTCCCACGCCCAGAAGCAATTGCGCAAGCTCGGCATCGCCGGACGCGCCAAGATCGTCAATATCGTCAAGCGCACCTGCGCCGAAAAGGCGGAAGAGTGGGGCAAGCTCGAGTTCGAGGAAACCAAGATCGGTCGCCTGGAGCACAAGGTGGCCAAGCTCGCCGGTATCCCCGGTGTGCCCGGTGTCGAGTGGCTTGCCCCGCGCGGCATGAGCGGCGACCACGGCATCACGATGGAGGAAAACACGCCCTTCGGCGTCGTTGGCGGCATCACGCCGGTCACGCACTCCATCCCCACCATCAGTTGCAACATCGTCAGCATGGTGGCCGCGGGGAATGGCGTGGTCTTCAACGCGCACCCCGGCGGCGCGCGTTGCGCGGCGGAGGCGATCCGCCACTACAACCGGCTTTTCAAGGCCGAGGTCGGGATCGAAAACCTCGTCACTATCATTGAAAAGCCTACGCTCGAATCTTTTGAATCTCTGTGCAAATCGCCCCACGTGGACATCCTCTGCGTGACGGGCGGTCCCGGTGTGGTCAAGGCCGCGATGGCCAGCGGGAAGCGTGCCATCTGCGCCGGCCCGGGTAATCCGCCCGTCGTGGTGGATGAATCCGCCAACCTGGCCAAGGCCGCCCGGGATATTATTCTCGGTGGGGCGTTCGACAACAACCTGCTGTGCGTCGGTGAAAAGCAGATCTTCGTCCTGGACAAGATCTACGGCGCGTTCCTCCAGGCCTTCAAGGACGCCGGCGCGGTTCAGATCAACGACGCCCAACTGGCCAAGCTGACCGAAGCGGCCTTCACTTACAAAAAGGACGGCGGCGGCTGCTCGCACCCTGTTCTCAACCGCGACTTGGTCGGCGCCGACGCGACTCGCCTGGCCGAAGTGGCCGGTGCCAGTTGCTCCGCCAGCACGCAACTGCTCTTCGCCGAGACCGACGCGGACCACCCCTTTGTCATGGAAGAGCAGATGATGCCGATGGTCCCAGTTGTGCGTGTTCGGGACATCGAAGAAGCCATCGAGCTTGCCCGTGTATCCGAACATGGATACAAGCACTCTTCCATGATCCATTCGCTCAACGTCGAGCATATGGGCATGATGGCCCGCGCTCTCGACTCCACCGTTTTCGTGAAAAACGGCTCCTGCCTGGCCGGTCTGGGTACCGGAGGCGAAGGCTACTCCAGCTTCTCCATTGCCACCACCACCGGCGAGGGCATCACCACGCCGGACACCTTCACCCGCCGCCGCCGCTGCGTCATGGTGGACAACCTCCAGATGTATTAGGATTTGTAGATTCCGAATTTGTAGATTCGTAGATTCGGGATTTGTGCATCCAAAAACTTTTCGCTTCTCCGCATAACTCAATAACCCATCGCCATGATCCTCGCTCGCGTAGACGGCAACATCACCTCGACGGTCTGTCATCCGACCTTGAGGGGATGGCGCCTGCTCATCCTGCAAGGCATCGACGAACAGGGTCGCGAAAAAGGCGATCCCGTTATTGCCATCGATGAGCACGGAGCAGGCTTTGGCGATCGGGTTTTTTACACCACGGACGGCAGCAGCACCCGCGAGCATGTGGGCAACGAGCATTCGCCGCTGCGCAACATGGTCATGGGGATTATCGATTAAATCATGAGACTCGGACGCGTCATAGGCAGAGTGACCCTCAGCCGCCAGGACCCCGCCTTTCGCGGCGCGCGTTGGCTGATCGTCAGCCCCATGTCCCGCCCCCAGCTCAGCCGCCCGGATGAAGAAATCGTTTCGGCTTCGGCCTCCGCTGTTGTTTACGATGATCTCGGAGCGGGCCGGGGCGACATTATCGGCTTTGTCGAAGGGGCCGAGGCGACTGCGCCTTTTGACCGTCCCACTCCCATCGACGCCTACAACGCGGCTATCATCGAGAACCTGAATTACCAGCCCGCCAACTGATTTTTTTTCCAAAAACCCGCACCCATTTTTTACCATGAAGAAGGTTTACACAGCCAGAGACATTGCCGAAATCGTGGCCGCCGGTGGCGACGTCACCGCGATCCCCACAAATGCGGTGGTGACCCCTTCGGCCCGTGACGCGATCCGCGAAGCCCTGAAGAAGGGCCACACGGGCAAGGCTACCGCGGCCGCGGCCAAGCCCGCCGAGCCGATGGTGCCCGACTACGAGTACCACTGGGTGAAGGGCAACGACCCGAAGACCCCCGAGGCGATCCAGGCTTTCTTTAACTCGCCCGAAATCCAGGTGCTCAAGGAGCGCATGTGCGACATGGGCCGTCGCATCTGGGCCCGCAGCTTCTGCGACGGCAACGGCGGCAACATCACCATCCGCGTCGGCGACAACCTCGTGCTGTGCACGCCGACCCTGATCTCCAAGGGCTACATCCAGCCCGATGAAATCTGCATGGTGGACATGGACGGCAAGCAGGTTGCCGGTACCCGCAAGCGCACCAGCGAGTGCAACACGCACTTGGCTATCATGAAGGCTACGCCCGAGGCCAAGTCCTGCGTGCACGCGCACCCGATTTACGCCACCGCCTTCGCCGTGTGCGGGATGGTTCCGCCCACCTGTCTGATTCCCGAGCCGGAGGTCTTCCTCGGCCAGATTGGGCTTGCTCCCTACGAAACTCCCGGTACGCCCGAAATGGCTGAGACCGTGGGTCGTCTCGCTCCCGACCACCAGTCGATCCTGATGGAAAACCACGGGGTCATCGTCTGGGGCAAGGACGTGGAGGACGCCTACTGGAAGATGGAAAACACCGAGTCGTACTGCCAGACGGTTTACGTGGCCTCGCAACTCGGCGGCATGAAAACCTACGGCCCGCAGAAGCTCAAGGACCTGATGAACATCCGCACCAGCCTCGGAATGCCAGAAAAGCGCTCCGACTGGAAGGAATGCGAACTGTGCGACAATGCCGAGTTCCGCCCCGGCGTGGTTTGTCAGGCCGACACCGGCGTCATCAATCCGATGAACTTCAAGCCCGGCGGCAAGGACGAGACCGAAGCTCTCGTGCAAAAGGTCACGGACATGATTATGAAGCAGCTCGGCTCGTAAGAGCCGCCGCTTCGCAAGGACTGAGTCCTTGACCTGTGATCCTGCCGATCACTGATGCATCCGCCAACGCGGAGGCACGGGCAACGGCGCTGGTCGCCAGTTCAAACGAACTTTATATGCCTCTCTGCGTCGCGGAGAGGCATTTTTTTCAGTAGGGCGATTTGAATAAGGCCGTAGCCGCCACTATAAGACCGAATGGCTAAATGGCTAATTGTTGTTTTCTACGTTCCGCATCCAACAATTAACAATTAGCCATTTAACCATCCTACCACTGTGGCTACAGTATTTTTTAAACGTTTTAGTGTGCCGTCATCCAAGACGCGATGCGGCAGTATCAGAAAGTGCAGGGTTCGGCTGGACCAGCAATCTGCCTGCTGCGGGGCTTGGGGGCGCATAGCCCCCAAAAATATGGTCTTTCTGGACGCGTAGGGGAACTTGTTCCCCACGGTGCTGCTCCAGCCGGAGTGCCTCCGGGGGCAACCCGGCGCGCTAGTTGTTGTTGCTTTCGGTGAAGGTCATACCGAAGCCGTCACTGACGGTGGTTGTCTGGTCGCTTTCGCAGCCGGTGAGGAGGGCGGCGGCAACCAGCATTAAGAGGGCATTCAGACGAAAAAGGTATTTTGATGTTGATGTAGAGGTCATTGTGGGGGAATATTGATGCTTGGCCGGGTCCCATGCAACGACGAACCGGCGAATCCCGCCAGATCCGGAAGGAAGCAACGGTAGTCAGGATTCGCGTGTGCCGTGGGGTGCCTGGCCTTTTTTGTGCCCGGATATAGGGATTTGGTCTTCATTCGGCGCAGGACCGGGGGCGAAAAGCGGCCCGGACGGTATTTCTTGTTGAAGCCGCCGCCGAGGCCGCGCAAGCTGTTAACTCATGGCAGAAGCCTACCAGGTCATCGCCCGCCGCTGGCGTCCCAAGCAGTTCGACGAGCTCGTCGGGCAGGAGCACATCGTGCGCACGCTCAAGAACGCCATCGACTCCAACCGCATCGCCCACGCCTACCTCTTTGTCGGCCCTCGCGGCACCGGCAAGACGACCACGGCCCGCATCTTTGCCAAGGCCCTCAATGCCGAGGGCGGCCCCAGTGCCACCCCGGATGATACCAGCGACATCAGCAAGGCCATCATGGACGGCTCCTGCATGGACGTGATCGAGATTGACGGTGCTTCGAACAACGGGGTGGACCAGATCCGCGACCTGCGCCAGGAGTGCCAGTACTCCCCGGCCCAGGGCACGTACAAGATCTACATCATCGACGAGGTGCACATGCTCTCGAACCAGGCCTGGAACGCCCTGCTCAAGACTCTGGAGGAGCCGCCCAGCCACGTGAAGTTCATCTTCGCCACGACCGAGGCCCACAAGGTGCTGCCGACGGTCGTTTCGCGCTGCCAGCGTTTCGAGTTCCGGCCCATCCCCGATGACAAAATCGCGGGCAAGCTCGGCGAAATCGCCAAGGCCGAGTCCATCGACATCACCCCCGGCGCGCTGACCACTATCGCCCGCATGGCCGATGGCGGGATGCGGGACGCCCAGTCGATCCTCGACCAGCTCATTTCTTTCTGTGGCAACAAGATCACCGACGAGAATGTGCTCGACGTTTACGGGCTCGCCTCGGAGGACGACCTCAAGGCCCTGACCGAGGCCATGGCTGCCGCCGCGCACCAGCCGCTTTTCGCCGCCATTGAGCGTCTCGCCAGCGAGGGCCGCGACCTCTACCGCCTGCTGCTGGACATCCAGCGGATCGTGCGTCAGGCGCTGCTGGAGGCGATCACCGGGGGCGGGCAAACCGACATGCTCGGCACGCCGCTCACCGCTGAATCGCTCACACGCATGCTCGACGCGCTCCAATCCGCCGAGCACACCGTGCGTCAGGGACTTTCGCAGCGGGTCAACTTCGAGGTCGCGCTCCTGCGGGCCATTGACCAGAGCAGGTCCCGAGCGATCGATTCGCTGATTAAAGAACTTTCCCAGCTTGCAGCCGGCCTCCCTGAGGATGCCGGCCAAAAAAAAATAAGCCCATCGCTCGCGCCTGAAAAAAAGGTGCCCGCCCGCGAAAAAGCCCCCGCTGTGCCGGGCGGACGGGGTGAAACTGGCCCCGCCGCGAAGCCGTCGGCGGATGTCGGTACGGCCAAGTCTCAATCCAGGCCCGCCCAAACGCCGCCGCCCATTGTGTTGCCTGATGCCGGCTCCGGGGCTTCTGCTCCGGCTGGCGACGGCGGCGTGAACGCGGCGTCCAAGACCTCGCCGGATACGCCCAAGGGGGCAGGGCAGGGGGCGACTGCCTCGGCCGCGAGCAAGAAAAACCGCGAGCAGGCTGCGCCTCTGCCCCCGATTGTGCTTCCCGGTGACGATGTGCCGCTGGAGGTGTTGGAGGCTGCTGCTGCTTCGGCGGGGGAGGAGAGCGGTTACAGCTTTGATGTGGAGGGCGACTATTCCGTCCCCGGGGTGACCGAAGGGATGGAATTCCCCGGCAGCAAGCGCTTCGAAGCCGCTCGCGAGAGTATTTCCCCGGCCACGCTGGAGTTGCTTGACGAGCGGTTGCGGGCCGTGCCCAAGTTTTTGAAAAAAGTACCCCGCCCACAGAAGCCGGAAGGTCAGGCTGCTGCCGCCGGAGCCTTGCCGGAAGCGGAGGAAATCCCGGTCGAGGAAGACGAGTTAGACGAGTCCTGAGCTTTCATTGTTAGCCGTTCTCTTTGCGGTTTGATGGGTATTCGGCAGCGGTATTGTTGTTATCTTAACTAAATTACCAAATTTAGTAAATAAACCTTGCCATTGCCATTCTCAGCGGTACATCTATCAGTCTTAACCGTATGACAGCCAAGCCACAGGAGCACCTATATCCTCAGTTCGAGAAAATGCTGTCCCGTCGCGAGCGGGAGGAGCGTCTGGGGCAGCGGGCACATGTTTTCTGGCTCTACGGGCTGTCGGGCTCGGGGAAAAGCACGCTGGCTATCGCGCTGGAGAAGACCCTTTTTGCGCAGGGGCGGGTCGTTCAGGTGCTCGACGGCGACAACATCCGCACCGGGCTCAACAGCAACCTCGGCTTCAGCGACGAGGACCGGCTCGAGAACATCCGCCGCATCGCCCATGTGGCCCGCCTGTACGCGGACTCGGGGCTGATCGTGATCACGTCCTTTATCACGCCGCGCGCGGAGCTGCGCCAGCTGGCCCGCGAGATCGTCGGCCCGGCGGACTTTTCGGATGTTTACGTAAAAGCCTCCTACGAGGCCTGTGCCAGCCGAGACCCCAAGGGGCTTTACGCCAAAGTCAAGGCAGGGGAGGTTAAGCAGTTCACGGGGAAAGACTCCGGCTTTGAAGAGCCAGCGGCCCCCGACCTGCTCATCGACACCGAGCGCGAAACCGTCGAGCAGAGCCTGCAAAGGTTGCTCGACTATACCACCCCGAGGATCAGCCTGTGAGTTGTTCCCTGGCCCGGTTTATAGCTGCCCTGCGCGGGGCGTATCCGGTTAGTTTTTCCGCTTTTTGACTTTCAAATTTTTGACCTCTCAAACCCCCGCACTTTTACTTTTAACGTTCTAACGCTTTTTCAATTTTTCGGATTTTCAGTCCCATGCACACGTACCGCATCAATCACCTCAAGCAGCTCGAATCCGAGTCGATCTACGTCTTGCGCGAGTTCGCCGCCCAGTTCGAAAAGCCGGTCCTGCTCTTCTCCGGGGGCAAGGACTCCATCGTCATGGCCTGGCTGGCCCGCAAGGCGTTCTGGCCCGCACGCATGCCGTTCCCGCTCATGCACGTGGACACGGGGCACAACTTTGACGAAACGATGGACTACCGCGACCGGTTCATCGCCGACATCCGCGCCGACCTGATCGTGGCCTCCGTGCAGGAGTCCATCGACAAGGGCCGTGTGGTCGAGGAAAAAGGCCCCAAGGCCAGCCGCAACGGTCTCCAGACCGTGACCCTGCTTGACGCGCTTGAGCAGCACGGCTTCGACGCCGCCCTCGGCGGTGGCCGCCGCGACGAGGAAAAGGCCCGCGCCAAGGAACGCTTTTTCTCCCATCGCGACGAGTTCGGTCAGTGGGACCCGAAGAACCAGCGCCCCGAGCTGTGGAACATCTTCAATGGCCGCAAGCAACACGGGGAGCATTTCCGCGTCTTCCCGCTCTCCAACTGGACCGAGATGGACATCTGGCAGTACATCAAGCAGGAGAACATCCCGCTGCCGAGCCTCTACTTCGCCCACGAACGCGAAGTCTTTGTGCGCGACGGCACGCTCCTGGCCAAGACGGACTTCATCTCGCTGCTGCCGGAGGAGGAGCCCACGCTGGAGCGCAAGACCGTGCGCTTCCGCACTATCGGGGATGCCACCTGTACCGGGGCCACGCTTTCGAGCGCCTCGACCCTCGACGACATCATCGAGGAGGTGGCCGCTGCCCGCCAGACCGAGCGTGGTGGACGCGCCGACGACCGCCGCTCCGAGACCGCTATGGAAGACCGTAAAAAGCAGGGTTACTTCTAGGGCGAACAGACCGGCCTCTTCTTTAAAAAAACGGCCAAGCCGACACATTGTAGTTAATTTCAAATACACCTTTTCCAATGTCAGACGAACGTGGATACCTTGATATGGACCTGCTACGCTTCACCACGGCGGGCAGCGTTGACGACGGCAAGAGCACCCTCATCGGGCGCCTGCTCTACGACAGCAAGAACATCTTTGAAGACCAGCTCGAAGCGGTCGAGGCCAGCAGCCGCCAGCACGGCGATGAGCAGGTGAACCTCGCACTGCTCACCGACGGCCTGCGTGCCGAGCGCGAGCAGGGCATCACCATCGATGTGGCCTATCGCTACTTTGCCACGCCGAAGCGCAAGTTCATCATCGCCGACACGCCCGGCCACATCCAGTACACCCGCAACATGGTGACCGGCGCCTCCACGGCGAACCTCGCCATCATCCTGATCGACGCCCGCAAGGGCGTAATCGAGCAGACCTGCCGCCACGCCTTTATCGCCAGCCTGCTGCGCATCCAGCACATCACGGTCTGCGTCAACAAGATGGACCTGGTGGACTGGGACGAGAGCGTTTACAACAAGATCGTTCAGGACTTTAAAAACTTCGCCTCCCGCCTCGACAGCGTGGTTGAGGTCACCTTTATCCCGATCAGCGCACTGCTCGGCGACAACGTGGTGGACAAGTCCGAGCACATGCCCTGGTACCAGGGGCCGACACTGCTCTATCATTTGGAGACGGTTTACATCGGCTCGGACGCGAACCACGTGGACGCGCGTTTCCCGGTACAGTGGGTCATTCGCCCGCACTCCAAGGAGTACCACGACTTCCGCGGTTACGCCGGGCGCGTGGCCGGAGGCGTCTTCAAGCCCGGCGACGAGGTGACGGTGCTGCCCTCGGGCTTTACCACCCACATCAAGGCCATCCACAGCATGGGCGAGGAGTTGGACGAGGCATTCCACCCCGAGTCGGTTACCTTCACCCTGACGGATGAGATCGACATCAGCCGGGGCGACATGCTGGTCAAGCCGAACAACCAGCCTGAGGTCGGTCAGGACATCGACGCGATGATCTGCTGGTTCTCCGACACGAAGAAGCTCGCCGGGCGGGGCAAGTACGTGCTGCGCCACACGACCAGGGAGGTCAAAGCCATCGTCAAGGATATCCTCTACAAGGTGAACATCAACACCCTGCACAAGATCGAGGACGACATTGAGTTCAGTCTGAACGACATCGGGCGTATCCGCCTGCGTACGTCGAATCCGCTCTTTTACGACGGTTACAAGCGCAACCGCCAGACCGGCAGCTTCATCCTCATCGACGAGTTTACCAACGAAACCGTCGCCGCCGGGATGATCCTCTAGCCACTGACAGGCCGCTCTGAGGTGAAACACACACCTTCCGGCATAGCCGGGAATTTTATCCTAATCGCGCCCCGTACTTGCACGTACGGGGCGCGTTCGTTTGAATACCCCGCATGTGGCAGATCGGCGCAGACACAGGCGGGACGTTCACGGACCTGATCGGGCTCGACCCGGCGGGCAAACCCTGCCGCGCAAAGGTACTCTCGAGCGGTTGCCTGCGGGCGCGAGTTGTGAGAACGCAGGGGAGACAACTCGTGCTGGAGGGACTTCCCGGTCTGGTAGACGGCGTGCTGGCGGGGTTTCGCCTGCGGCGTGCCGGAGAGAGGGACGAAGGCGTTGTAGTTGTTTCCCATGACAATGAAGGCGTGCGTCTGGAGGTGGCGCCGGAGGGGCTTGAGGCCGGAATGCTGGTCGAGCTGTTTACCGGCGAGGAAGCACCCGTGGTGGGTGCCCGCGTCATGACGGGCACACCGGGGGCGAGGCCGCTTCCCCCGATCGCTCTGCGGCTGGGAACCACGCGCGGGACAAACGCCCTGCTGGAGCGGCGCGGGGCGCGCACGCTTTTTGTCGTGACGGAGGGCTTTGCCGACCTGCTGGCCATCGGCGATCAGCGCCGCCCGGACCTTTTCGCGTTGAACATCGTGCGCCCGCGCCCGCTTTACGATCATGTGATCGAGGTCAAGGAACGCCTTCGCGCGGACGGTTCCGTGCTGCTGGCGCTCGAAGGCGGCGACCAGCTCCGGCAACGCCTCCGTCGCGCGCGAAAGGACGGCTGTGAAGCGGCGGCGGTTGCGCTGCTGCACAGTTACCAAAATCCGGGGCACGAGGAGACGCTCGGACGGATGTTGCGGGAGGAAGGTTTTGGCACGGTGTCGCTCTCGTCGGAGCTGGCCCCGTTTATCAAGCTTGTTCCCCGGGCGCAGACCGCGGTGACAGACGCCTATCTGGGGCCGGTCATGGAGGCATACCTGGACCGTGTCGAGGAGGCAGTCCCCGCTGGCCGCCTGCACGTCATGACCAGCGCGGGCGGTCTGGTTGGACGCGGGCAGTTCCGCCCGAAGGACAGCCTGCTGAGCGGCCCTGCCGGGGGCGTGGTCGGGGCAGCCTCCATTGGCCGCCGGGCGGGTTTTTCCAAAATCATCGCCTTTGACATGGGCGGGACGAGCACGGATGTTTCGCGCTTTGATGGCGAGTTTTCCTACCGCGATGTGCAGCGCGTGGGGGACTCGCAGATCGTGGCTCCCGCGCTGAGCATCGAGACCGTGGCCGCCGGAGGCGGGTCCATCTGCGGGTACGATGGGAGGTCGCTTTTTGTCGGTCCGCAGAGCGCTGGGGCTTCGCCCGGGCCGGCCTGCTACGGGGCGGGCGGCCCGTTAACCCTGACCGATGTCAACCTGCTGGCCGGTCGGCTCGATCCGGAGCACTTCGGCATCCCGGTTAACCCGGAGGCTGCCGAAACGCGTCTGGCCGAAATCATCGCGGCCACCGGCAGCGAACGCGAAACTCTACTGCGGGGCTTTCTCGACATCGCCAACGAGCGCATGGCGGACGCGATCCGGGCGATCTCCGTGCGCGAGGGGTACGACCCGGCGCAGTACGCGCTGGTGGCCTTCGGCGGGGCGGGTGGGCTGCACGCCTGCCCGGTGGCGGAAAATCTCGGCATCCGCACCGTACTCTTTCCCCGCGACGCGGGCCTGCTCAGCGCCTACGGCCTGCGTAACGCCCGCATGGAGCGCATCTGCGAGCGGCAGGTCTTGCGCGAACTGGAGGATGCGGAAGGTGAACTGGCCGCGCTTTTCGAGGAGCTGGCGACGGAGGGTTTTTCCCTGCTTGAAGCCGAGGGGCTTCGCGCCGCGCAGTGCGAAGTGCGGCAACGCGTGGCCCTGCTGAGGCTGTCGGGGCAGGAGTCTCCGCTGGAGGTGGAGTGGGAGTCGGGGGTGTCGCTGGCGGACGCTTTTGCCCGGCGCTACCGGCAGGTGTTCGGCTACTGGGAGTCCGGCGGGAGCGTCGAGGTGGTCAAGCTCCGCGTGGTTGTCGCGGCGACAGGCCCTAGGGCCGAGGAAGAGGGGTTCGCCGCTGCGGAGGTACAGGCAGCGGAAAAGCCTCGCGTGCTGGCGGACGAAACGGCGACGCTCGTGGTGGACCCGGGCTGGGCGTTGAGCCGCGGGAGCGCGGGCACCTTTCGTCTCGACAGAGTCGGGGGCCGAGAGGGCGGTATGTATTCGAAAACGGATACGGGAGAGATCGATGAACTGGTGGGACGGGAACTTTTTACCAACCGTTTCCGCCGCGTCGTCGAGGAGATGGGCATGCAGCTCCAGCGCACGGCGGTTTCCACCAATGTCAAGGAGCGGCTCGACTACTCCTGCGCTCTGCTCGACGCCCGTGGAGAACTGATCGCTAACGCCCCGCACATCCCGGTCCACCTCGGGGCGCTGGGGCTGTGCGTGCGGCGGGTGGCGCAGGTGCTCGATTTCCGGCCCGGTGATGTGGTGGTGACCAATCACCCCGGCTTCGGCGGTTCGCACCTGCCGGATGTTACGGTGATTACGCCGGTGCATGACGAAGGCGGCAGTCTGATCGGCTATGTGGCCAGCCGTGCCCATCACGCCGAAATCGGCGGCAAGCGCCCCGGCTCGATGCCGGTCGATGCCACTACGCTGGCAGAGGAAGGTGTGGTGATCGCGCCCAGACACCTGATAAGGGCGGGCGATTCGCGTTTTGCCGAACTGGAGCAGCTATTGGGAGACGGCGCATGGCCAAGCCGGAATGTTTTACAAAATCTCGCGGACATTCGCGCCCAGGTGGCGGCGAACCACCGGGGGGCGCAGACCCTGCTGACGCTGGCCCGGGAATTCGGGACCGGGGCGGTGGCGGCGCAGATGGAGGGCCTGAAGGCGTTTTCCGAATCGACCTTGAGCCGGGTGTTGCGCGACCGTGTTTTCCGCCCCTTATCGGCCCGGCAGGGCCTGGACGACGGGGCGGTGATTACTGTTCGTATTTCGGCGGAAAGCAACGGGCGGATATGTATTGATTTTTCTGATACATCGGATGTTCATCCCGGAAATCTCAACGCCACTCCCGCCATCGTGAACAGCGCCCTGATCTATGTCCTGAGACTGCTGGTGCGGGAGGACATCCCGCTGAACGACGGCCTGCTGGCGGGGTTGGATATCCGGCTGCCGAAGGGGATGCTCAACCCGGTCTTTGATGACGACCCTGCGCGTGCCCCGGCGGTCATGGGCGGAAATGTCGAGGTGAGCCAGCGGTTGGTCGATACGCTGCTGCTCGCGCTCGGGGAGGTCGCATGCAGCCAGGGCACGATGAACAACCTGGTCTTCGGTGACGAGAGCCGCAGCTACTACGAGACCATCGGTGGGGGCGCGGGGGCCGGAAACGGCTTTGCAGGTGCGAGCGGGGTGCACGTTCACATGACAAACACAGCCATCACCGACCCCGAGCTTTTCGAGTGGCGCTACCCGGTGCGCCTCTGGCGCTTCGGCTTGCGGGCAGGCTCCGGTGGGGCGGGGCAGTGGCCGGGTGGAGACGGGCTGGTGCGCGAGATCGAGTTTCTGGAGCCGCTTTCGGTCTCACTGCTTACCCAGCGGCGAACCAGTGGCCCCGAAGGGCTGGCGGGCGGAAACCCCGGCGAACCGGGGAGGCAGACGCTGGTTTCGCCGGACGGCGACGCGCGTGTACTCGCGCCGAGCGACCAGTTTGACGCGGCCCCCGGCCAGCGTTTGCGGATCGAAACGCCGGGCGGAGGTGGCTTTGGCGCAGCCGGAACCGTTACTGACGGTTAAGGCGTCTCAGGACTTGGCAGGCAGGAGCTTTTTGTTATCTTCTTTTTATGGCGAGGACAGCGCTTTTTCAGCACCCGGATTTCGTGCACCACGAGACGGGGCCCGATCACCCGGAATGCCTGGAGCGCTACCGGGCGATTATTGATGCGCTGGAAAACTCCTCACTCCAGTCGGAACTGCAATGGCATTTGGCCGAACCAGCGACGCTGGAGCAACTGGAAGCGAACCACGACCGCGACTATATCCGGCATGTCGAGGAGGCTTGTCTCGCGGGCACGGGGCAGTTCGACAAAGGGGAAACGCGCGTATCTCACGAGTCCTTTCAGGTGGCGCGACTGGCGGCAGGGGCGGCGGTCGGCGCGGTTGACGCGGTGCTGGCCGGGGCGTGCGACAACGCTTTTTGCGCGCTGCGGCCACCCGGACACCACGCCGAGCGGGCCAAGGCGATGGGCTTTTGCCTGTTTAACAATGTCGCTATCGCCGCCCGGCACGCGCGCAAGGCGCACGGGCTGGACCGGGTATTTATCCTCGACTGGGATATCCATCACGGCAATGGCACGCAGCACAGCTTTTACGATGACGGGCAGGTGTTTTTTTGCAGCCTGCACCAGTACCCGTTTTATCCGGGCACGGGCAACGCGGATGAGCAAGGCATCGGTGCGGGTAAAGGCACGACGCTAAACCTGCCCCTGCCGCCCCGGACCAAGGGGGATACCTATCAAAACCTGCTGGCTGGTCCTGTGGCTGACGCGGTGGCGGGCTTCCGTCCGGACCTGTTGCTGGTGTCGGCGGGCTTCGATGCGCACCGTGACGATCCGATGGCGCACATGGACCTGACCGAAGAGGACTTCGGGGCGATGACGCGGACGGCGCGCGCGCTGGCAGATGAACACTGCGGCGGGCGGCTGGTCAGTGTATTGGAAGGCGGATACGAACACAAAGCCCTGGCCGCTTCGGTCAAGGCCCACCTGCGGTCCTTACTGGCTGTGGAGTAAATAGCCGCGGAGGGGGGCAGTTGCGCTTAATTCGCGGTCAGCCATTCCCGGAGGGTGGCGGCATCGGTCAGGAGTTGCTGGGGGTCGTCGCCGAGGACGAACTCCAGCAGGCAGTAGCGCTCCTTGTCTTCGCTGCGGGCGAGGTTGAGATAAGAAACCCAGTTCTCGCGCCCTTCGGCCAGCGGGTGGCGGATGATTTTATCCGCCGGTTTTGTCCATTGGAAAACGTGGAGGTTGAGCAGGCGCGGAAGTACGTGGCGCAGGGCGGTTTCGTTGTTCTCGCGGGTCTCGCCGTTAATGGGCTGCCAGAGTGTGTAAAGGTTGGGGTGGGCGGCTTCGGCCAGCAGACGAGTGGCGGAGGCATCGCAATCGGTCAGCGTGTTGGCGTGGTATTCGAGCGCGACTTTGACATTGGCGGCGGCGGCGGCTTCGGCGCAGCGGAGGGCGTCGGCGGTGACGGCCTTGCGCTGGTCCTCGAAGGTTTCCTCGGACGCGGTATTCCCGGCCCAGACGCGAATGGAGGGCGCCCCGAGGGCGACGGCGGTCTCCAGAACGCGGTCGAAGCTCAGGCCCTCTTTTTCCGAGACGCCGAGCCGGTAGTAGGAGCCGTAACAGGCGGTGCGCAGCCCGGCCTCGGTGGTCTGGAGGGCGACTTCGCGGGCGCGTGCGATGTCGCCGTGGGGGGAGTGGATGTCGCCTCCCCATTCGATAGCCTGCAGGCCAGCCTTGGCGGCAAGCTCGAGCACCTCGACCGGTGCGAGTTGGCGGAAACTGACGGAAACGAGTCCAGGGATAAATGGCATCGGGCCATCTTCGGCAAGTTCGTCCGGCTGGCAAATCAGAAACGGCCTGTGCCTGGCTCCAGGTCATTTTTAAGGGCCCCGGAGGAGAAAATTCCGTTGCAGGCAAAGCCATATCGGCCCAATTTTTGCTAAAGGCGGGAGCATCACTCTCCTGACTGTCAAACTCTCACTTTTTCTGCGGCTTGAACCACGGTAGTCTTATCAACGATCTGGCCATCGTGCTGATCTGTGCGGCGAGTGTCTCGCTGATCTTTCAACGCATCAAGCTGCCGGTGTTTCTCGGCTATCTGGTCAGCGGGTTTCTCATCAGCCCGAATCTGTGGGAAGAGTCGCCCATCCACGACCTGGCCACAGTCAACGAACTGAGTGAACTCGGCGTGGTCTTCCTCATGTTCTACATCGGGCTGGAGTTCGACTTGCGGCGATTGCGGCGGGTGATGGGGCCGGCCGTGCTGGCGGTGACGCTCCAGACCGTGGTGCTGCTTTTTCTTGGGGCGCAAATCGCGCCCCTGCTGGGGTGGACGCCGGTGCAGGGGATTTTTCTCGGTTCGCTGCTGGCGATCAGTTCGTCGATGGTGACGGTGGCCGTGCTTCGCGACCTGGGGCGGCTGGACAAGCCGCATGCCCAGCTAGCTGTGGGGGTGCTCATCCTGGAAGACATTCTTGCGGTGACGCTTCTGGTCGTGCTTTCGGGGGTGGCCGTGTCCGGGGCGGTCAGCTTCTTCGCTGTGGGCAAGATCACATTCTTCATCGCGGTATTCGTGGTGGTGACCTACTACGTGGGCAAGCTCGCCGCCCCGCATTTCCTGAACATCCTCAACCGTGTGGGCAGCATCGAGCTGATCACGCTCTCGGTCGTAGCGCTGATGCTCGGGGTCAGCGTCATTGCGATGGAATTGCAATTCTCGGAGGCGCTTGGGGCGTTTCTGGCCGGGTCGATTCTGTCGCAGACCCCGCTGGCCCACCGGATCGAGAATGCGACCGAGCCGCTGCGAAATATCTTTTGCGCGGTGTTCTTCGTTGCGATCGGAATGCTGATCGAGCCGCACCTGCTGCTGACGAACTGGGAGCTGATTCTCGGCTTGAGCGTCCTCGTCGTCCTGATCAAGACGATCACGGTCTGGGTGGGATTCTTCCTCGCCGGGCAGAACCCCGACACGTCGTTTCGCGCCGCCGTGGCCAAAGCCCAGATCGGGGAGTTCAGCTTTATCATCGCCGCGATGGGACAAAAGACCGGGGTGACCGGCGACGGCCTGGTGGCGGTGGCGGTCGGAGTTTCCCTGCTGAGCACCCTCATGGCGCTCGGGCTCACGGTCGAGTCGGATGTGATTTACAAAAAAGTGTCCACCCGCATGCCGCGCGGGCTGGTCACACTGGGTCGCTTTTACCGTAACTTCTACGACGACGTGCACCAGCATATCGGGCGGAACTACTTCCTCAAGCTGGCCAAGCGACCGGCCTTGCAGATTTTGTTCACCTTTTTGCTGCTGAACGGGATCATCCTGCTGGCCTATATGATTTCGCGCTACATCAGCACCCATGATAATTTCGCCAGCACCCGGATTTGGGCCGTGCCGGTGACCTGGTGGGCCGCCGCGCTGCTGTGCTTGCCCGGTATCTCGTCGATCCTGCGCAACCTCAATGTCATGATCATGCTGCTGACGGATGCGCTGTTTTCTAATTCGGTGGAGCGGCAGTACTTTCACGGGCGGTTGCGTAACATCATGAACGCGTTCCTGCTGGCCGTCCTGATCGTGCTGCTGGGCGGACTTTACCTGTCCGTCACCGCGCAGTACCTGCCCGGCGGGCTGGCACTGGTCGGGTTCTTTGTTCTGATCGTGGTGGCCGGGGTGATTTTCTGGAAGCGCATTGTGAATATCCAGAGCCGTCTGGAACTGCTCTTCATGGAGAGCTTCAACAAGCGGGCGGAGACCGAGGAGCCGCAGCGTCGCCAGAAGACGCTGGAGGAAATCAAGCGCCAGTACCCCTGGCCGGTGTCGATCCGCGACGTGCTGGTCAAAGCGAACGCCGCCGCCTGCGGCAAGCGCATCAGCGACCTCGACCTGCGCCGCCAGACCCGGGCCTCGATCATAGCGCTCGGGCGGGCCGGGCAGGTCCAGTACGACCCGGGCCCAGGCACGGTGATTTTTCCGCTCGACCACCTCTACCTCTTCGGGAGCGAAGAGGAGACACGCCTGGCCACCGAACTGCTCCAGAGCGAACGCAGCGAACCGGCCGAGGCCAACGGTACGCCGACTTTCACCATCGAGACGATCTACCTCGACCGCGATTCGGAGATCGCGGACAAGACGCTCGCCGGGTCCAACTTGCGCAAGGTTTACGGTGTGACCGTGCTGGGTATTCAGCGGGGGCAGAAGCGGATCACCGGCCCGCTGCCGGACGAAATCCTGCGCCCCGGCGACGTGCTCTACGTGATCGGCAACAGCGAGGGCATCCGCCGCTTTCAAGAGCACCACCACGCCGCTTCCGAATCACTCGAAATTGCCCCTACCGCCGGGTAGGGAAAGCGTGCGTGCTCCATTTTGCGATGCCGCTTTCAAACAGATTTGATAAGGGGCGGGGCTTAACGGGAAGGTCGGAAAGAACGCCAAGTCAGTTCGGAGGCGCAGCCTTCCTCACGTCCCATGCTTCCTGTTAAATAAAAAGGAATCAGGACCGGCTATTCGTAGTACTCGGGCACCTTCATTTGCGTGGGGACGGGGTGGCGGTGGTAGTCTTCGTGGTGAACGCGCTTGGGAAGTTTGATCTCGTCGCGCTCGACCGGCTTGTAGGGGATCTGGTCGAGCAGGTGGTGGATGCAGTTAAGGCGGGCGCGCTTTTTGTCATTGCCCTCGACGACGTGCCACGGGGCGTAGGGGAAACTCGTGCGCTCGAATGTCTCTTCCTTGGCCTTGGTGTAGTCCTCCCAGCGCACGCGCGACTGGAGGTCCATCGGGCTGAGTTTCCATTGCTTGAGCGGGTCGTGAATGCGGCACTGGAAGCGGAACTCCTGCTCCTCGTCGGTGATGGAGAACCAGTACTTGATCAGCCGGACGCCGGAGTTGACCAGCATCTGCTCGAACATCGGCACGTCGTGGAAAAATTGCTCCACCTGCTCCTCGTTGCAGAAATTCATCACACGCTCGACGCCGGAGCGGTTGTACCAACTGCGGTCGAAGAGCACGATCTCGCCCCCGGCGGGCAGGTGCGGCACGTAGCGCTGGAAGTACCACTGGCTTTTTTCGCGTTCGGAAGGGGCGGGCAGGGCAGTCACCCGGCAGACGCGGGGGTTGAGCCGCTGGGTGATGCGCTTGATCACGCCGCCCTTGCCGGCGGCGTCACGGCCCTCGAAGATGACAGCGATCTTGGCCCCGGTTTCAACGACCCAGTCCTGCATCTGCACCAGCTCGATCTGGAGCCGCCGCAGTTCCTGAAAGTAAAAGCGCCGGAAGCTCAGGCGCGCTTTGGGGTCCACCTGCGGACGCAGCCCGGCCTTGACCCCGATGTGCTCCTCAAAGATGTCCTCCAGGTCGTGCTCGATCTCCTCGACCAGGTCATCCATGATCTCCTCGTGGAGACTTTCGTAGGCCGAGCGTTTGCCTTTACTCAGCAGTTTCTTGAGCTGCTTCTTGCTTTTGCGATCAAGGATTTTTTCGCGCTCTGTGTCCACGTTCGCGGGTGCGGGGGTCACCTTGGACGCGCTTTCGTCGGCAGTCACGTTTTCGGCGATGGTTTCGACTTTGGCGGGCTTGAGGAGGCGGGCGGCTTTTTTCGGTTTTAGAGGACTGGTCCGTGCCTTGGACGAAGGGGCGCGGGCGGTGGTTTTGCCGGGTTTGCCGGTGAGTTTCGACTTGGAGGTGGACGCAGAGGGAGAGGTTTTTTCCGGAGAGGATTTGCGCATGGGTATCGGGGATTGAGGTTGACGCCAATAAAACGCCGCCAAGCCCTTTCGTCAAAGCTGTGTTTATGACAAACAGGTTACAATACTAGGCCGTGCTGTTTTTGTGCCGTTATGTCACTGAAGGGTAACTTAAGCACCGGTTTAAGAGTTCATTAGCTGGAGTATTATAGCTAATAAAGGTCTTGCCTTTGTTAAGCTTAGCTAATTTTGTGATCATGGACTAAGAGTTATGCAAACGTTCTTATACCTATCGCTCATCCCCGAGTCGCTGATAGCCTCGATGCTTCCCCCGGAGCAGTTCGGCGCTTATTACGCGACCGGGACACAAAAACGCAGCCGCGGCCGCGCGCTCTTCTTCGAAGTAAAGCGCGACTTCGCCTCGGATTACCTCAAGCTGGACCAGATCGAAAAGCGCTGCGTCCCGCACGAGGACGGGCGTCCGCGTAAATCGAGCTACCTGTCGATTTATCGGGTGCTTGAGCACGTGCCGCTGGAGGCGCTGGGCAAGCTCTACCTCATCACCGATGATGGCAAGATGCTCGCGCTGGAGCCCCAGGAGTACGCGGTAAAGGACGAAGACCCGGTGCACCTCTACCAGGAAATCTGCCCGTTGCGCCCGCGCGTGGCCAGCACCCTGAACCCGTCGGCCTTTTGCCAGCGGATCACGGACCGCAACGAACCGGTCTCTGTGGATAAGATCGTCTTCTGCGAACTGGCCCTCGACGGCCTCGCTCAAGACCCGGCCGAAGCCAAGGCCGACAACCTGCCTTACCCGAACATCGCCCACCTGCGCGACTGCCTGCTGGCGGTCAAGAACGACCCGACGAAGAAGACCAAGACGGTGGTACGCTCAATGCCGGGCGACCTCATGTACCGCACGATCAAACATGGCTTCTTCGTGGGCGGCGGCGGCAAGATGCTCTACTACCCGATGCCGGGCATGGACCAGCTCCAGCGCGAGTACTACGAGTGGTGGCGCTCCGCCGAGTCCTCCATGGGCTAGTATCAGATCGGCTTCTTACGATCCAGTATAGAAAAATCTTATCCACACTTTAGTTATGCATTCCATACATCCGTTATTCTGGTGTGTGCCGGTCGGCTCGGTGGTCGCCCTGGCATTCGCCTGGTATTTCTTCCGCCAGATGATGGCCGAAGACGAAGGCACCGAGACGATGCGCAAGATCGCCGCGCATGTGCGGGCTGGCGCCTACGCCTACCTGCGTCAGCAGTACAAGGTCGTCGGCATCGTCTTCATCGTCATTACGCTGGTCTTCATGTTCCTGGCCTACGGCCTGAAGCTGCAAAACCCCTGGGTGCCGTTCGCGTTCCTGACGGGGGGCTTCTTCTCCGGGCTGGCCGGGTTCTTCGGCATGAAGACCGCCACCTACGCCAGCGCCCGTGCGGCCAACGCCGCCAAGGACTCCCTCGATCACGGACTGCGGGTCGCCTTCCGCTCTGGCGCGGTCATGGGGCTTGTCGTGGTCGGCCTGGGTCTGTTGGACATTTCCATCTGGTTCCTGGTGCTCTCGCACTTCTATCCGATTGGCGAGGCCGAAGGCCACAACCTGATCATCATCACGACCACGATGCTGACCTTCGGAATGGGGGCCTCGCTGCAGGCGCTCTTCGCCCGTGTGGGCGGCGGTATCTTCACCAAAGCCGCTGACGTTGGTGCTGACCTTGTAGGCAAGGTTGAGGCGGGCATCCCCGAGGACGACCCCCGCAACCCGGCCACCATCGCCGACAACGTTGGTGACAACGTCGGCGACGTTGCCGGGATGGGTGCGGACCTGTACGAGAGCTATTGCGGCTCGATTCTGGCTACGGCCTCGCTCGGTGCGGCCGCCTTCCTCGGCGCAGGCACGGACGTGCAGATGAAGGCCGTCATCGCCCCGATGCTGATCGGTGCGTTTGGCACGCTGCTTTCTATTCTGGGGATATTCAGCGTTCGCGTACAAAAGGGCGCGGACAGCAAGGCCCTGCTCGGCGCACTTGGCAAGGGTATCAACGTCAGCTCGGCGCTGATTATCGTCTTCTCGGCCCTCGTGCTGTACTTCCTGAAAATCCCCAACTGGTACGGGATCTGGGGTGCGATCGTGGTCGGCCTGATCACGGGTATCGTTATTGGCCGCGCCACCGAGTACTACACCTCGCAGGCTTACCGCCCGACGCAGCGCATCGCCGAACAGGCCAAAACTGGCCCGGCGACGGTCATTATCGCGGGAATGGGCGAGGGGATGCTCTCGGTTGCCTACCCGGTGCTGGCGGTCTGCGTTGGCACGACGCTGGCCTACCTGCTGGCCACGGGCTTTACGTTTGACTCGGACACCATGTCACAGGGGCTGTATGGGATCGGCATCGCCGCGGTCGGCATGCTCTCGACGCTCGGCATCACCCTGGCCACGGACGCCTACGGCCCCATCGCCGACAATGCCGGCGGTAACGCCGAAATGAGCGGCCTGGACCCCGAAGTGCGCCGCCGCACGGACATGCTCGACTCGTTGGGCAACACCACCGCCGCCACCGGCAAGGGCTTTGCTATCGGCTCGGCCGCGCTGACCGCGCTCGCGCTGCTGGCCTCCTACATCGAGGAACTGAAGATCGGCATCAACCGCGTCATGGCGCAGTTGGGCGAGTTCACCTTCCCGGACAAGACGGTCGTGCACTCGGCCAACGAGGTGACCAACCTGAGTCTCTTCGACATGATGAATGTCTTCGAGGTCAACCTGATGAACCCGAAGGTGATCATCGGGCTGTTCCTGGGCTGCATGATGGCCTTCCTCTTCTGCGGGCTGACCATGAATGCCGTGGGCCGCGCCGCCTCCCAGATGGTGGACGAGGTTCGCCGCCAGTTCAAGGAGATACCCGGTATCCTCGAAAGCAAGGCCGAGCCGGATTACGCCCGTTGCGTGACCATCTCGACTTTCGCCGCTCAGAAGGAAATGCTCTTCCCCGCGCTCACGGCTGTGATCGTGCCGGTGCTGGTCGGGATCGTCTTCGGTGTGCCGGGTGTGCTCGGCCTGCTCGGTGGCGCGCTCGCGGGCGGTTTTGCCCTGGCGGTCTTCATGGCCAACAGCGGCGGTGCCTGGGATAACGCCAAGAAGTACATCGAAGAAGGCCACCACGGCGGCAAGGGCTCCGAAGCCCACAAAGCGTCCGTCATCGGTGATACCGTGGGCGACCCCTTCAAGGACACCTCCGGCCCGAGCCTCAACATCCTGATCAAGCTGATGAGCATGGTCTCCATCGTGGTGGCGGGCGTCACCGTCAGCTTCAGCCTGCTTTAAGATTAACCAATACCGCCCCGCGTGCGCCGGAGCCGATCCGGCGGCGCAGGGTGGGGTGGTGTTTGTTACAAGCTGGTGACGAACGCCTTATAAGTTTGCCTTAACGGAAAGCCGCGATTTACGTCGCGGCTTTCCTTTGGGGAAATTTATGTTGCAGGAACGCCAGCCGGAACCCGCCGCCCGCGCCGTCGAGGACACTGTCCGCCAGGACAAGTCCACCGGTGGCCTGCGGCGCATCTATAACGCCCTGCGCTACTCGCTGCAGGGGATCGGCGCCGCCGTCAAGCAGGAGTCAGCCTTTCGGCAGGAGATGATTCTGTGCGCGGTCCTCGTACCGGTGGCCGCGCTGCTGCCGGTTGGCCTGCTGGGAAAGGCGCTCATGCTCGGTAGCCTGTTTCTGGTGCTCATCACCGAGCTCCTCAACTCCGCCATCGAGTGGACCGTGGATTACGTGAGCCAGGAGACACACCCCTTTGCCCGCCGGGCCAAGGACATGGGGAGCGCCGCCGTCTTTTTCTCCCTCGTCAACGTCCTTGTCGTCTGGGTGCTCGTCATCGCGCAGGCCTGGCAGGATGGCATGTTCGGGTGAGTGTGATTGGTTCAGCCGGTGAGCAAAAAAAACGCGCCCCGGAGTGAGGCGCGTTTGGGACTCGGCTTTTTGATGAAAAACCGGACACCCGGCTGGCTGCTTCAGCGCAGGCGGATGAGGAGGTCCTTGGTCTGTACGCTGTCGCCCATTTTGACAAGGATTTCGTCCACCACGCCGTTTTGCGGGGCGTAAACGGTGGTCTGCATCTTCATGGCCTCGATCACGGCGAGCTTGTCGCCCTTGGCCACCTTCTGGCCCACGGTGGCGTTGAGGCCGCTGATCATGCCGGGGATTGGTGCGGCCACCTGGCGCGGGTCGGCCGGGTCGGCCTGCGGGCGGTGCTCGGTGGCGGGCTTGACAGCGGCGTCGGCGACAAAGGTTTCGCGGGCGCGCCCGTTGATCTCAAAGGTCAGGGTGCGCACGCCTTCCTCGTCGGGCTCGCCGATGCCGGTCAGGCGGATGTAGAGTGTCTTGCCCTCCTCGATGTCCACCGTGATTTCCTCGCCCAGCTTGAGCCCGTAGAAGAAGGCCGGAGTCGGCAGCACGGAGACGTTGCCGTAGTCGGCGCGGGCCTTTTCCAGCGCGGTGAAGACGTCCGGGTACATCAGGTGGTCGAAGAGGTCGTCGTCGCTGACTTCGCGCTTGAGGCGCTTGGCCAGCTCGGCCTTTTCCGCCTTGAGGTCGATCTTCGGAGCCTTCGTGCCGGGGCGTCCGGTCGAGGGCTTGCGGTCGCCCAGCACGACCTTTTGCAGCGGCTTGGGCCAGCCGCCTTCAGGTTGACCGAGGCCGCCCGAGAGCATGTCCACCACACTGGCGGGGAAGGGCGTCGAGCCGGGATCGAGGTTGAGCATGTCGCGCGGTTCGATCCCCTTGGAGAGCAGGAAAATCGCCAGATCGCCCACCACTTTGCTTGACGGAGTGACTTTTACGATGTCCCCGAGCATGAGGTTGACCTCGCGGTAGTAGCGGACAACTTCGGGCCAGCGTTTGCCCAGGCCCAGCGCGGTGGCCTGCTCGCGCAGGTTCGTGTACTGGCCGCCGGGCATTTCGTGCCGGTAAACCTCGGCGCTCCCGAATTTGGGTGAGGTGTCAAACGGCCCGTAGGACTGGCGCACGGCTTCCCAGTACAACGAAAGCTCGTCGAGTGTGGCCTGATCGAGCCCGGTATCGCGCGGGCTGTGGCGCAGGGCGTGGGCGACGGAGTTCAGGTTCGGCTGTGAGGTGAGCCCGGAGAGCGACGAGATGGCCAGGTCCACGATATCGGCTCCGGCCTCGGCCGCCTTGAGAATGCTCGCGCTGGCGATGCCGCTGCTGTCGTGGGTGTGGAAATGGATCGGGATGCCGACTTCCTGCCGGAGGGTTTTGATCAGCTTCTCCGCCGCGAGCGGGTGGCAAAGTCCGGCCATGTCCTTGATCGCAAGGATATGCGCGCCCATGTTCTCCAGTTCCTTGGCCAGGCGCACGTAGTACTCCAGCGAATACTTGGCGCGGTCGGGGTCGAGAATGTCCCCGGTGTAGCACAGGGCGGCCTCGCAGAGCGCGTCCGTGTGCCCGGTGACGGCCTCGATGGCGACCTTGATATTGGGCAGGTAGTTGAGGCTGTCAAAAACGCGGAACAGGTCGATCCCGGCCTCGGCGGTGTGGGTGACGAAGGCGCGGATGACGTTGTCGGGGTAGTTGGAATAGCCGACGCCGTTAGCCCCACGCAGGAGCATCTGGAAAAGCACGTTGGGCACGCGCTCGCGCAACTCGCGCAGGCGGGCGTAGGGGCACTCGTGCAGGAAGCGCATGGCTGTGTCAAAGGTGGCTCCACCCCACATTTCCATACTGAAGAGGTTGGGCAGGCGGCGGGCCATGACGGGGGCGGCCTGGAGCATGTCGTAGCTGCGCACGCGGGCGGCGAGCAGGCTCTGGTGCGCGTCGCGGAAGGTCGTGTCCGTGACCAGCAGGCGTTTTTCCTTGCGCACCCACTGGGCGAACTTCTGCGGGCCGAGCTTTTGCAGTCGCTGGCGGGTGCCGTCGGCGGGCGCGGTGGTGTGCTCCCACTCGGGCACGATCACGGGCAGGCTGCGGTCGGGCTCGGGGCGGCCCTTGACCTGCGGGTTGCCGTTGACGATGACTTCGCCCAGGTAGCGCAGCAGCTTGGTCGCGCGGTCGCGCCGGGGCTGGAAGTTAAACAGCTCGGGCGTGGTGTCGATGAGCGTCGTGCTGGCCTTGCCGCTGACGAAGATCGGGTGCGCGATGACGTTTTCGAGGAAGGGGATGTTCGTCTTTACGCCGCGGATGCGCATCTCGCGCAGCGCACGGTCCATCCGGTGGATGGCCCCCTGGAAGGTCGCGTCGGAGGCGGTCAGCTTGACCAGCAGCGAGTCGTAAAACGGCGTGATGACCGCCCCGGTGTCGCCCATCGCGCCGTCGAGGCGGATGCCGAATCCCGCCGCGCTTCGGTAGTTGATGATCTTGCCGTAGTCGGGAGTGAAATGCTTTTCCGGGTCCTCGGTGGTGATGCGGCACTGGATGGCGAAGCCGTTGCGGGCGATTTTGTCCTGCGCGGGGAGGTTGACGGCGGGGCCGTGCAGCGGCTCACCCTGCGCGATGAGGATCTGCGAGCGCACGATGTCGAGCCCGGTGATGACCTCGGTCACGGTGTGCTCGACCTGGACGCGCGGGTTCATCTCGATAAAGAACCACTCCTGCGTCTCCTGGTCGTAGAGAAACTCCACCGTCCCGGCGTTGTCATAGCGAATGCTCTTGGCGAGCTTGACGGCGGCGTCGCAGAGGGCGTGCCGCACCTCGTCCGGGAGCCCGAGCGAGGGTGCTATCTCGACTACCTTCTGGTGGCGACGCTGCACGGAGCAGTCGCGCTCGTGCAGGTGGACGACGTTTCCGTGCTGGTCGCCGATGATTTGCACTTCGATGTGCTTGGCCTTGGAAATGTACCGCTCCAGGAAAACCTCGGGGTTGCCGAAGGCGACTTTGGCTTCCTGCTGCGCCTCCTCCAGCAGGGACTGGAGTTGCTTCGGGTCGCGGACGATGCGCATGCCCCGGCCACCGCCGCCGTGGGCGGCCTTGATGATGAGCGGGAAGCCGATGCGCTCGGCAGCCTTCATCGCCTTCTTCGGGTCGCTGATCGGGTCCGGGGTGCCGGGCAGGGTGGGGACGCCGACCTTTTCCGCCGCGTGGCGTGCCTGCACTTTGTCGCCCATCATCTCCAGCAGTTCCGGGCGCGGTCCGACAAAGACGATACCCGCCTCGTGGCAAGCCTTCGCGAAGGTCGCGTTTTCAGACAAAAACCCGTAGCCGGGGTGAATAAGGTCCACGCCCTTCTCGCGGGCGAGGGTGATGATACCCTTAATGTCCAGATAGGCTGCTACCGGTCCCTTGTCCTTGCCGACCTGGTAGGCCTCGTCCGCCTTGAAGCGGTGGACCCCGAAGCGGTCCTCATGCGCATAGATGGCGACGGTGCGCATGTCCAGTTCGGTGGCGCTTCGAAAGATGCGCACGGCGATTTCACTACGGTTAGCGGCGAGAAGTTTCTTCATGCAGATAATACGAGGGATTGAAAATCAGTCGGCCTAATGGAAGTTATTTATGCTGATTATGCAAGCGGAAGAACGTATCTATTAGGATCTTAGCTGATTTTAGCAGGTTGTACGCACTTGTAGCGATGGTGGATTTGCAGGGCGCGTGGTTCCTTGGTTTTAGAAGGATAATGACGAAAATAAAATCGAGTCCGCGTCAACCGGCACCGTGAGCCCTGACTGAAAAACGTGTTTTTTTGAGCGCCAGCGTTGCTATTACAAATAATTGGTCGTCTGTGGCTTAAGGTTTCAAGAACAAGGTCGGAGGTAAGCCCCCGTGTCGAATGTAGCTTGACGAGGATACGATTTGCGTAAATGTTTACGCAAATGCTGGAAAATCCAGTTCGGGCTAATTGAAAACCATCGTTTTTATTATGCGTTCCTCCTTATTTTTTCGTGTCATTCGGGGTGTGTCAGGTTGTTCGATGCCGTTGCTACGGGTGGCGGTGATCGCCCTCATGGGCCTCGGATGGTATGAGGGGGCGTACGCCGCCGAGAGCCTGGAGGTGCGCAAGACCGGTGATGGGCAGGTGCAGGTTGTGATCGTGGCCCCGAAGGCGGACGCGATACACACCCGCGTGATGCTGGATACCGACGAGAGCCGGGCCACGGGCTTTGGCGACGAAGGCGCAGACCTGATGATCGAGGGGGCGACCCTCTACGCCTATCCCAAGGGGGCGACGGGCTGGAACTGGGATTCGCTCGGTCCGGTGCCCAATGCGGTCGAAGGCGGTCGCCTCGTCTATACCTTGGCGCTGCCCGAGCAGCCGCGGATTTTGCGGCTTTTTGTGGAAAGCTTTAATGACAACTGGGAGGTCACGGACCGCTTTCCCGCGGAGGGCGCGGTCTCGGTGGACACCTCCCGCCTTGGATCGGTGCCGCAGGTCTCGGGCAGCGCTTCGCTGAGCGGTAACCTCTACCGCACGCCCACCGGAGGCCTGGCGGTGGCCGTCCTCGGGCAGGGGTTGGACCCCAATCGCCTCCGTGCCTTTATCAATACGGATGGCAACGCCTCAACCGGTCTGGCTCCCGCCGGGGCCGACTACATGATCGAGGGGCTTACGCTCTACAAGCACACTGGTTCGGGCACGGGGTGGGACTGGACACCGCTCGGCCAACTCACCCCCGACATCAGGGAGGCGGGGGTCCTCTACCAGATCGAGGCTGTGGACTACGGGGATGTCATCGAGTACCGTATCGAAAAAACGGATACAAACTGGGAGGTGATCGACCGCTACCCCGGCACAGGGATGAAAAAAACGAAAAGGTCCGAACTCAAAGAATATTCTTACCAAGGGCCTGACCGACAAGTCGGGCCTAAAAATTATTCCCTCGACGAGTTGATGGCCTTTGCACCGTCTTCGCTGAACGCAGGATTTGACCGGCTCATGGACGGGCTGGACTGGACGTCGGCTCCGCTGGCCGCCCCGGCGTGGAAGGCGAAGGGCTTTGACGAGGCGTTGCCTCTGGTCTTTACGCTACAGGATGCCCAGACGGGGGCGACGGTTGCGCTGACGCCCGCCTCGCAGTCTGTATCGGGCGAGTGGACCCGGTGGGCAGGCGAGGCCGGGGGCGTGCACTGGAGCGTTTTTTCCCGTCTGGATGAAAACGCGGACATGGACATCTACACCCGCCTCAAAAGTTCCGGCGAACGGCTGCTTCGCCTCGGTGTCGGGGTAAAAATACCGGCGGCGGACTGGGTTTGGCATGACGATGTCGAGTATCGCGAGCCTGTCTCCAGCGGGCGCGCCGAGTACGCGCACACCGGCGCGAGCCCCTACGGGATGGATGGGGCGGTCTCGAAATACCCGCTCGGAGTCATTAGCGCGGATGACCGGGCGCTCGTGCTGGAGACCGACCTGAGCGAGCCGGTGGTTTTTAAAATATCCGCCCGCCCGGCGCAGGGTGTATTCGGAATTCACTACGATGTGGCGTTGACGCCGCTGACCCTGAAATTTCCCAACGAAGCCGTCACACACCTGACTCTGCGCGCCCGCGATGTGCCCGAGCAGCAGGCGTTTCGTCAAGCTTTGGGGGAGCTTTACACGCGCAACCCTGCGCTGTTTGAGCGCCGTCCTGCCGAGGTCGGCTTGTGGATGCCATTTACCGATATTTCCAAAATCCGCGACCCGCAGGACTTCGGGTTCGCCTACTACGAAAAGGGCGGAGCCATCGGCGCTGACGTGGATTTCTGCCATGACAACGGCGTGCTCACCCTCGTCTATACCGAGCCGTGGCTGTACTGGCTGCCCATGCCGCAGGGGATGGAGCGCACGCCGCAGACAGCTCTGGCCCTGATGAAGCGGCTCGCTGCGGGGGGCACCGGAAAGGCGGCCGAATTCGCCTCGGGCGGACTACTGGGGGCGGCCCGTTCGCCGGAGGGTGACATTGTCATGACTTTTCAGGACGTGCCGTGGAATTCCGGTGGCCGCATGGAGGTGAGCACCGATCCCGAGCTTCCCACTGCTCCGGGCGCGTCGGTCAACCGTGCCATGGCCGAGTTCGCCTTTATGCGTGAGCAGATGGACCACGAAAAAGTGGACGGCATCTACCTGGACTCGCTCAGCGCGATGTTCATCATGGACTACAATCCCGAGGCACTGGCCGTGGCCGACTATCCGGCGACATTCACTGCCGATGTGCTCAAGCCCGGGCTGGCGACGCCCATCGCAGCTTATGAATTTATCGCTGCGTTGGCCGGTTACGCCGAATCGAAGGGCAAGTACCTGATGGGCAATTTCCCGTGCTGGAATTTCCCCTTCTTCATGCCGCTGATCGACATCCCCGGCGAGGAGACGCACTGGTTCAGCAAGGGCCGCTACGAGCGCATGAGCGATCGCGATCTGAACTACCGCCGCGCCATGTCCGGGCAGAAGGCGTGGGGCTTTCTCATGAACGGCGAGTACGACCATTTCGAGCCGCAGTTCGCCAGAAGCTATTTTGAGGACTGCCTCTTTTGGGCGTTTCAGCCGAGCCTCTTCAGTCACGACGCGGCCAACGATCCGTACTGGGAAAATGCGGAATGGTATGAGCGGGATCGTCCCTGGTTCCAACGCTACATGCCGTGGATTCAGCGACTGGCCGCGGTCGGCTGGCAGCCGACCGGGATCGCCAGCACGTCCGAGCCGGAGATCCAGGTCGAGCATTTTTATGGCGAAGGTGAGCCGGTTATTTTTATAACAGCGCGCAATTCGGGCGCGTCCACCGTCAGTTCCTACCTTGATGTCCAGCTCCCTCGCGACAGCGGCGAATGGCTGTGGACAAATCCGTTGGATGGCGAGGCGGGCTGGCTTTTCACCGATGCCGGTGGAGCGGGGACCGTTCCCGTCATGTTGGAGCCGGGGCAGGTCCGCGTGTTCGCGCTGGTGCCGGGCGGAGACATTGCGGCAGAGATCGGTTTTCTCGAAAACTGGCGGGACGGGGAGGGCGATGCCGCCCGCCTGATCAGTAAGCTGCGCTCGCTGCAAAAGGAGCAAAAGGCCGGTCTGCTGGTGGGGCTGGAAGCTTCGCCGCCGCTGCTGCGCGGAGTGGAGAATGAGCTTTGGCTGGAGATGAAAAACGCGTCCGCCTCACAGATCGAAGTCACCGCGCTCGCGCTCAAGCTGGCGGATGGCGGCGCGCTCAATTTATCGAAAACACCGCTCACGATTTCCGCAGGAAACTCCAGCGGGATGACGGTGGTTGTCCCGGCGGACTTTGAATGCAGCGACTTCGTGCTCGAAGCGACTTTTACCGTGAACGGTTCCAGTACGCCTCACACGCTGAGCCAGCCTTTCGCCTGGACGCTGCGCGATCCGGCTTCGGTCGTGCTGCTCGACAAACGCATTCTCTCGGTCCAGGAGGAGGCCAGCATCCCGCTGCGCGTGCGCAATCTGCTGGATGAACCCGCGCAGTTGCTCATCGAGTGGAGCGGCGATTATGGCAAGGGGCAGTCGGACATCTCCCTCGCCGCGAAGGAGGAGCGCAAGGTCTATCTGCCCGTCGTCTCCAACGGCAAGCCTCAGGGCAGCGTGAGCCTCCGGGCGCAGACGCGCGGACTGGATGTCTTTATGGCAGAAGTTGAGGTGACCTTTCTGGGCAAGCAGGCCAGTGTCGTGCGCGACAGCTCGGTCTCGGTCAGCACCAGTGGCGACTTCCCCGGCTACTCCGCGCAGGTCCTGCGCGACGGGGTAACCGCTGCTGCCGAGGGGATGGCCTTCAATGAAGCCGCTTGGGCCTCTGAGGACGCGCCTGGTGAGCGTTGGGTACGATTTGATTTTTCGGCTCCGCGCGAAGTCAGCGAGGTAAAAATCTACTGGAACCGGGAGGGCGGCGTGATCTACACCTCTCAGTCCGGCATCATCGAAGGCGTGCGCCCGGATGGTTCGGTCTATGAGCTGACGAGCTATTCACCCGAGCCGGAGTCAGAGGTTACGACGGTTTCCTTCGACCCGGCGAGCCTGGTCGGGCTTGTCGTGCGGCAGCCTGCGCGACAGGGACCGTCGGCGCGGCCCGACATTCTCTGGCTCAACGAGGTTGAAGTGCGCTGAGGGCGGTGCGTTCCGCCATGCACGCCATAAGTGGTCACGGCGATTTCGACCCGGTTTTGTGTAAACGTTTGTCCTTTACCTTTCCCGTGGGAGCGGGCACAGTGGGCATCGAGGCGTGAGTGTAATCACTTCCGCCCTGCGCAGTCATGGACATTCGTGAGTTTTCAACTTTGGTAGGGGTATCGACGGCCACGGTTTCTCGGGCCTTTTCCGGACGCGGCCGCATCAGCAAAAAGACGCAGGAGCGCATCCTGCGCGAAGCGCACAAGCACGGCTTCAGTCCGAACATCAATGCGCGCCGCCTTTCGTCGAAACTCAGCGGTGTCATCGGCCTGTACTACACGTTCGGCGACGAGATCATCTTCGACTACTACAATATGGAACTGGCGCAGGAAATCGCCAAGACCTGCGCCGAGCACAGTGTATCCCTGCACCTGGTTCTGCGCAGTCAGTCGCGCAAGGACTTGCAACTGAATCATCTGGTGGCGGGAAAGGGGCTGGACGGCGTCATCATCGTGACTGACAGCCTGCGTAGTCTGGAAGGGCTGGAGGATGTCATTCGCAAGTGCGCCACGGTGGTGATTTCCAACCAGATCTGGCCCGACAACCCGTCTCGCGGTTTTATTCATCTGGACTTTGAAAGCGGCATCAATCAGGCGGTTTCTCACCTCGTCCGTCTTGGGCACCGGCGGATCGGGTTCATTCGCGGACAGACCGATGAGAGCAAATTTGACGCCTACCGTCGCGCCCTTAAGCAAAACGGGATTCGCTTTGACAAGTCACTCGTCACTAAACCATCCAAGACGATACTGGATGGGCAGCAGGCTATTTCCGGGCTTTTAAAGGAAGGAATCACAGCGGTTATGTGCTGCACGGACTTGCTCGCTTTTGGGGCCTTGCAGGGGGCGCTCGGCCAGTCGGTGTCCGTGCCCGGCGATCTGTCCATTGTCGGGATGGATGACCTGGCGCTGAGCTCGCAGACGGTGCCTTCGCTTTCGAGTATCGGTGTCCCCAGGGCGCGTATTGCCGAGGGGGCGGTGAAGATGCTGGATCAATTGATTGATTCCTCAAACGGCGACAGACAGGACAGCGCTCAGTTTATGCATACCGTGAGCACTTTCCTGATCGAACGCGCTTCAATTGGGCCTGTCAAGATGGGCCGGGACTGAAAGCGGCAGCGGCGCAGCGCGCCTCTGTGTCGTCTGGTTTTGTGAGTATCTTTATTCTTATGGCTACTCTCGTGTGTGAGGATATGGGGATTTTCTTATATGTGTGTGTAAACGGTTACGCTTTTTCTTGACTCGGTATAAGAAGGCTGATTGCATGGGCTCATGAAAATCGGAGTGATTGGTATGGGCAAACGCCTGAGTCACATGGTCAATAACTGCATGCGCGAAGCGGATCCCGAGTTGAAGGTTGTCGCCGCGATTGATCCCGACGAGGAGGCAGTAAAAAAGGCACTGCCCGAAGAAGAGGCTGCTGCGGTCAAGTTCGTGGAGAACTGCGAAGGACTGATCGCCGCCGGTGTCGATGCGATTGCGATCGGGACACGCTGCAACCTGCACGCGCAGTACGCGGTCGAAGCGTCCAGGACAGGTTTGCCCCTGTTTCTGGAAAAACCGGTCGCGACGACGATGGAGGATGCGCTTATGCTGGAAAAGGCGTTCCAGGACTCCCGCTCCGAGGTCGTGGTGAGCTTCCCGCTGCGGACATCGCCTCTTTGCGTGCGGGTCAAGGAGCTGCTGGAGGAGGGCGTGATCGGGATTCCGCAGCATGTATTGGCTGTCAACTACGTTCCCTATGGCGACGTTTATTTCAACTCCTGGTATCGAGACTACGGCGTGACGGGTGGGCTCTTTTTGCAAAAGGCCACTCACGATTTCGACTACCTGGCGTACTGTCTGCGCAGCCCGATCGTGCGGGTCGCTGCCATGAAGTCGTGCGGCCGGGTCTATCGCGACTCCAGCCTGGCCGACGGTGAGCCGGACCCGGACTGCTATTACTATGACCAGGTTGGCACGGAAAAAACGGGCATGAACGAGGATTCCTCCAGTGCGCTGATCGAGTTCGCGAACGGCACCCAGGCGCTTTACACGCAGGTGTTTTATTCCCGGCGCGGGGCAGCCGCCCGCGGGGCCACTTTCTCCGGACATCGGGGTACGCTGCGCTTCGACTGGTATGAGAACATGGCGAAGATCGTGCACCATCAGCGCCCGTTCGAGGACACGATCAAAGTGGACTGTGAGCTGAACCACCACGGTGGCGACGGCGTACTGGCTGAGAACTTTGTCAAGGTCGTGCGCGGTGAAGCCAGCTCGATCTCCAGTATCTGGGCCGGATTACAGAGCGTTTACGCCTGCCTCGCCGCCAAGCAGAGCGCCGAGACCCGGACGTTCTGCGAAGTGCGAAATATTGATCAATTTAAACCAGCCGAGGCTGGTATGGCATGAAAACTGCAATGAGAGTGAAACCGTTTACGCAACTAATGAAGCTGTATAAAAACTAACCAATCGGGAGCTTCAGACGGTTGTCCATTATTTCCCTGAAACTCAAACGACCAACCATTACAGATTATGACAAAAATCCACACAGGTATCAAATTGTTCGCCGGACTCCTGGGAGTACTCGGGTTCTGCGCCACCGTCCATGCCGGGACGTACAAGACGATCACAATTGACGGGGATTTTTCCGACTGGGACGACGTGCCCGTCTTGACGACAGAGACACCCATGGCCGCCGGGCCGGTGCAGTTCGCTTCGATGTCCGTCGCCAATGACGGGGAGAAGCTCTACCTGCGGGTGGTGTACACCGCCGAGGTGGCCGTGAACTTCGGAGGTACCAACATCTATATCGGCATCGACACGGACAACGACCCTAGCACTGGGTTTAATGTGTACGGGTTGGGGATCGTCGGAGCGGAAGTCGCCTGGGAAAATGACTTCCCGTTCCAGCAGGATAATGATGTCTGGAATACCGGTGTAACCGTCACCGATGGCGGAGCGGCCATCTCGCCCTACGCGACCACCACGATCCAGCAGGAGCTCTCCATCAGCCTGTCGGCGACCTACGCCAATGACGGCAGCGCGGTCTTTCCGGACGACACGATCGCCATCGTCTTTTACACAACGACCTCCGAGGCCAGCCTCCTGGGCAAGGGCGTTTATACGTTTGCCATCCCCGAGCCTGGCCACTATGCGATGGGAGTATCGGCGCTGGCAGTTGGTGTTCTGCTGGTCTTCCGCCGCCGCCGCAAGTAGTCCGTTCTTTACCGGGTCGTTAAACACTCACGGGTCATGCTGATGAAAAGACAGAGCGGGTTTAGCCTGATCGAACTTCTGGTCGTCATCGCCGTGGTCGGGATACTTTCGAGTATCCTGATCACGGGGGTGAACCACGTGAGAAACAAAAGCAGCCAGATGAAAAGCGCTGCCAATGTCCGCAGCATCGGCGGGGCCTTGCATATGTACTCGCAGGAGAGCGACGGCAACCTCCCGGTCTGGCATGACTACACGGTCGGCAAATACTGGTGGCAACTGCTGCGGCCCTACGTCAACGACGACGACGAGGTCTTTCACAGCCCGGCGCACGAGGAGTTTGACGCGACCAATGACACGACGATTGCGCAGACGATTTCCTACGGCTGGAACTTCGCGGTCGTGGGGCGGCATATCGGCGATAAGTCCTACAGTGGGGACTTCGTGCAACCGGTGTTCCTGTTTGATAATCCAGGCAAGACGCTCGTATTAACAGACGGCCCGCGCTACGACTCGTGGGGCTACATCACCATCCTGCACCCGGCCGACCCCGACCGATACGGTGACGGTAAGGCGATCGGGCTCTTTCTGGACGGGCATATCGAGATCCGCGAGCAGGTGGACTTCACCATCGAAGATCCGTACTTTATCCCCGAGGAGGCCATGCCCTCCATGAAATAAAAAACACCTAACAGTGATGATTCTACTTTCTCGCTATTTCGCCGGCGCGGTGCTGGCGGCCACGATTTCCCATGCCTGCGGGGCGGATGTCTCCGGCGCACGGGACGCTTTCAGGAAAATCGATTCCTACGCCTGCTACTACGGCGAGGGCAAGCTGGACGAACTGCGCACCCGCGACGCGGTCGTCATCGAAACCAGGAACCAGAGCCTGGAAAACATCCATCGCCTGCAGGAGGGCGGCACGCTCGTCATCGGCTACATCAGCATCGGCGAGGACGACGACCTGCGCGTGGGCGACGGCAAGGGGCCGGGGGGCAAGGACTCCTCGTACTTCGACCGCGACGGTGACGGCCAGCCGGACCGCAACGGCATCTGGGACTCGTACTACGCGGACTCGCGGCAGCCTGCCTGGCGCGAGCATTTTATGAAAAACATCGCCCGGATGAAGGCCGTGCACCACGTGGACGGCTTCTTTCTGGACACGGTCGATACGAGCGAGCTGTACCCCGAGTCCGAGGAGGCGATGGTCTCGCTCATCCGCGAACTGCGTAGCGCCTACCCGGACAGCCTGATCGTGCTCAACCGCGGCTTCCACACGGTCGAGGCGCTGGCCCCGGTCATTGACGGGGTGATGTTCGAGAGTTTTACCGCCAGCTACGACTGGCCCAGCAGCAGCTACCTTTTACTGACGCCGTCGTCGTGGGACTACGGGCTGGAGGTTTGGCAGGAGGCGCTGAAACCGGCGATGGACAACTACGGCGTGGTTGTGCTCGCGCTGGACTATGCCCCGTCCGCCGACTCCGAACTGGTGAAAACGGCGATGGACCGTGCCGCGACATTCGGCTTTATCCCGGAGGTTTCGACCATCTACCTGGACGATATTTACGAGATCGACTACCAGCCGCAGAAAAACCCGGATTACCTGACTGTACAGTGTACGCCCGAGCGTTTGGCCTACGAGCTGACCGAGGCGGCCAACGGCTTTCCGGCGGGCACGCGCGTTATGCCCAGTTCGTCCTATCCCGACTACGAGGTCAAGGCCGTGGTCGATGGTGTCGCCGACAAGGACACGCTCGGCTGGCGTCACCGTGCGTGGGCTTCTCAGGAGACGGACGAGGACCACTGGCTGGAGTTTATCCTGCCGCAGCCGATACGGGCGGACGGGCTCGCCATCGACTGGGCCTGGGACAACGGAACGGCGTACGCGGCGCGGAATTTCCGGATCGAGGTCAAGCCACAGGAGAGCGAGGATTGGGTTCTGGTGAGCGAGTACTCCGAGAATGAACAGGCGCGCAACGCAGTCCGCTTCGCCCCGGTGAAGGTGGCCGCCGTGCGTGTGGTGCAGGAGGAGGGTGGCGGCTCGACCGGACGCCCCGACCTGATGTGGGTGGAGAAGGTCGCCCTCTCGGCCGTCAATTAACGTACCCCGAACCGACCGGATAAAAAAATGGGCTACATCGACTGGGGAATCGTCGCGCTGCTGCTGATGGCGATGCTGGCGCTGGTGCTGTACTCGCGCCGCTACATGCGCGGTGTGGCGGATTACCTCGTGGCAAACCGCTGCGCCGGGCGTTACCTGCTGACGCTCTCGGAGGGGATCGCGGGGCTGGGGGCGATCACGATTGTGGGTACGTTCGAGATCACGTACCAGGCCGGGTTTGTGCCGATCTGGTGGGGCTACTTTCTCTCGCCGCTGGGGCTGATTATCGCGCTCTCGGGGTTCGTCATTTACCGCTTCCGGCAGACCCGTTCGATGACGATGCCACAGTTTATCGAAATGCGCTACGGGCGCTCTTTCCGGGTCTTTTGCGGGATGCTGGCTTTCCTGTCCGGGCTGATAAATTTCGGGGTTTTTCCGGCCATCACGGCCCGGTTTTTTATCCACTTTTGCCAGTTGCCGGAAGTCTTTACCGTTTTGGGGACGCCGATCGCGACGTTCCCCGTGGTCATGGCACTGGAGTTGGGGTTGGCGCTATTTTTCGTTTTCATGGGCGGCCAGATTACGGTGTTGATGACGGATTTTACGCAGTCCGTGTTCTGCCTGGTTTCCTTTCTGGTCATCATGTTGTTTCTGATCTGGGCCTTCGATTGGCAGGACATCATCGCGGGGCTGCAAACCCGCCCGACGGGCGAGTCCATGCTGCATCCCTTCCAGGCCGGGAGCATGAAAGACTTCAACATGGCCTACTACCTGATCGGGGTTTTTATGGTGGCCTATACGACGCGGGCCTGGCAGGGGAGCTCGGCTTACAACTCCTCCGCCCGCACGGCGCACGAAGCCCGCATGGCGGGGATTTTGGCCAACTGGCGGGCCATCGCACAGGCGATGGCGCTGCTGCTGATGCCGTTGTGCGTGTACGCGGTGTTGCATAACCCGGCCTTCAGCGAGCAGGCGGCGGAGATTACGCGCGACCTGGGCCAGTTCTCGGACCCGGTGCTGCGGCATCAGATGACGGTCCCCGTCGGCCTGAAGCATATCCTGCCCGCCGGGCTGATGGGGCTGCTCGCGGCAGTGATCATGGCCGCCGCCGTCAGCACGGACAACACCTACATGCACTCCTGGAGCAGCATTTTTATCCAGGACGTGATCATGCCTTTTCGCAAAAAACCGCTGACCCCGAAGCAGCACATCCGGCTCCTGCGTTTTGGGTTGGTGGGCGTCGCGTTCTTTGCCTGGTGCTTCAGTATCATTTTTCCACTACGCGACTACATCTACATGTTTTTCGACATCACCGGGGCGATCTTTCTCGGCGGCGCGGGGTCGGTCATTATTGGCGGGCTGTACTGGAAACGCGGGACGACCGCGGGTGCCTGGGCCGCGATGATCGTGGGCGCGGTGCTCTCGGTGGGCGGGCTGGGGGTGCAGTCCTACTGGGCCTCGCTTTCGCCGGTCTTGATGGGGTGGTTCCCCGACTGGACCTACCTGCACAGCGTGGCTGGCGACTTCCCCTTCAACGGTCGGCACATGATGTTTTTCGCCATGCTGTGCGCGATTCTCGCCTATGTCGGGATCTCGCTCATGCAGAACTACACCCACAACATGGACAAGCTCCTGCACCGGGGAAAATTCCGCCGCGCCGACGATCCCTCGGTGGATCAGCCGCTCAAATCCTGGCGCACGCTGGGGATGGGGCCGGAATTCAGCCGCTGGGACAAGGTCATCTATGTCTGCACCATTATCTGGGTGCTCGGCTGGTGGTGCGTGTTTCTGCTCGGCAGCGCGGTCAATCTGGCCGTGGACGTGGGCGAGGATACCTGGATCGCATTCTGGCGGGTCAACCTGTGGATATCCGTCGTGCTGGCCGTGTTTACCTCCGTCTGGTTTATCGTGGGCGGCGTGCGTGACGTGCGGCAGATGTTTGTCGATCTGCGCAGTACGCGGGTGGATGTCGACGACGACGGCCGCGTGATCGACGGCGAGAACGCCGACGACCGTTGACCCCGGAGGGGCGACGTTATTTCAAGCCCGGACTGGTAAAAGAAAACGGGTGCCAGCTAAGGGCGACGCGGCACGCATCGAAAGTGCAGGCTATGCCTCCAGCAAGAACTCAGCTGACGGAACACTAGCTGAGCGTGGCGATGGCGTCCATCATCAGCGTGTCGCTACGCTCAAGAATATCCCGCATGAACGCGTCCAGCGCGAGCGGAGCATCACCGGCGATGAGCGGTGTCATGTCGAGCGCGTACTGGATGCGGTTGGCGTCGTCGATGCTGTGCGCGTCGAGGAAGGTGGCGTTGGCGGTGCGGCGGCCTTCGACCGCGAGGTCGTAGCGTTTGCCGCCGGCTATCTGCGAGTCAAAGACACCGTTGAGCGCGGCGGCGAGATTCGGGTGTCCGCTGACATCTTGCAGGACTTTGATGTCGTCCGGCAGCCAGTCCAGCCCGCGCCAGACCTCGCAACCGTAGATGCGGGCCGGGCGCTCGGAGACGGGAAGCTCGCGGATCGCCTCCAGCACGGCGAGCATGACGCCCAGATGGGTCGGGTGCTTGTCAAAGGCATTATGGGTATAGACCACCTCGGGACGGGCCGTGGCAAAGAGGTCGCGCAACTCGCGCACGAGCGCGGCGCGGGGGGCGGGCGTTTTTACCGCGGAGCTGGGATACCCGAGCTGCGCCATAAACGCGTACTGGCCGATGCTGGCGGCGGTTTCCTGCTCGGTCACGCGCACGGCCTGCATCTGCTCGTCGGTGAAATCCGCGTAGGCTCCCGTCCGGGCGCTGCCCGCGCCGTCGGTGCAGGTCACCGCGCCGAACCACTTGTCCGCGCGCTGGAAGCATTCGAGGATGCCGTGCAGGGCCATGAATTCGAGGTCGTCCTGGTGCGCACCGACACCGAGGTGGGTGGTGCGCACCAGGGCGCTTGTTTGCTCGCTCTGATCGGGAATAAAAAGTTTCATGGGGAAAAATGCGCTTGAGGTTGTCGGGATCTCTGCTGGTTACAGTCTGGTTGAGGCGGACTGCTTGTCCAGTACCGGAAGCGAAGCGGCCGCGACGGCCTGGCCGTGGCGCTTCATGGTCTCGTCGGGCAGGGTGATGCTGATGGTTGGCGCGAGCGAGGGGAACTCGTCGCCGAGCACATCCTCGGCCTGCTCGCGGATGATCTGGCCGCCTTCGCCCGAGCTGACGCGCCCGAGGAAAAGCAGGTGCCGGAACCGGTAAAAGTCCGCGTAATGCGCCAGCGCGTAGCCGAGGCAGGTACCGATGGTGCGGTAGATGGCGGCGGCCCGCTGGTCGCCACGCTCCATGTGGCTCTGAACGGCTTCGAGCTGCTCGGCCATAGGCATTTCCGCCGGGACCGGGAGCCCCGAGGCCGGGAGCAGGCGGGAGACCGCCTGTTGGGAGAAATACTGCACGCCGCAGCCACGGTCGCCGCTCCACTCGTCGCGGGGGGAGTCCTGTTCGCGGTAGTCCACCGGCGCGAAGGCCAGCTCGTTAAGCCAGCCGGTGACGGCTCCGGCTCCGTTGACATAGCCGACAGCCTGGCTCGTGCCCATGGAGAGTCCGAGCACCTCGGAGACACCGAGCACGTGCGCCCCGGCCAGCGCGGTGACATCGCCGTCGTTGGCCACGACAAAGGGGACGTTTTCCCACTTGCGTTTGAGTTCGTGAAAGAGCGGACGGATCTTCGCCTCGAAGTCGCCGGCACTGACGCCGCGAAAGAGCGAGGCCACGCGGGGCTCGTTGTCGATGTAAATGCCCGCCGCGCTGCCGCCGATGGCATCGACGCGGGGCAGGTGGGCGGCGGCGCGCTCCAGGCTGTCCTGAATGCCCGCGATGTGGTACTCGGGGTCGCTCTCGAAGTAGGGCGACCACTTGATTTCCTCCGAGTAAACCACCTCGCCGTCGATGAGCGCGGCGCACTTGCGGTCGCTTCCGCCGAGGTCGAAGCCGATCCGGCAACCGTCAATATTGCGTTTGGCCGGGGCGGGTTCGCCGCTGTCGGCGCACTCCGGCGCGAGCGTGTCGTGGACGGAGAAGGGTTGGAGAAAAACGCGCTGCCCCATGAACTCCCAGTCAAAGGCGCGTTCGCCTTCGGGGCTGTAAATGGTTTTCAGTTTGGCGGCGATTTCGGGCGCGCCGCTGAGGCGGACTTCGCAGCCGCCCCAGGCCCAGAGCATCATTTTGACCAGCCGCTCGCAGTAGCGCAGGTTGTAGCCCGCGTAGGCGAGGTTGGCCGGGAGCAGGCGGGTGCGGTAGGTGTTGGCCTGCCCGTCGGGGCGCACCACCTGGAGCGTGACTTCACGGGCGTCGGGGCAGAGGTAGGCCAGATCGCGATAGTGCTGGTTCCACAGCGAGGCCGGGATGAAGCCCGGATCGAGTTCGGGCGTGTGCAGGAGCTTGAGTTCAAACATGGTGTCGGTTCCTCGGATGGGGTTGCGGGGTTACAGCGGCCAGCGTTTGAAGGCCTCAATGGCCTCATACTCGGGCAGGCCGAGGGCATCGTAAGTGCGTGCCGTGCCGTGGTTGAGTTCGGCGGCGACATCCCAGCTGTTGCCGTCGCTCTTTTTGCCTAGGCCGGGCGACTGGCTGCGCTGAGACTGCTGCTGGTAAATGCCCTGCATCTTGTTTTCAAACTCCGAGGGCGAGAGCGGCACGGCCATGTCGATTTCGTGGGTTTCCCACTCGTTGCCGGGGCCGCGATAGAGCCAGACGCGGCAGTCGCGCAACCACTCTTCGTCCTTGAACGAGGCCAGTGCCTCGTTGAGGATGCCGAAGCACAGGGCGGGGACCGAGAGCGGATCGTAGCGGTAGCCTGTGGCGAAAATCTGGTGCGGGCGGATTTCGAGCAGAAGCTCGCGCATGCGGGCGATGTCGGCCTCGCCCGGCTTGAAACGCCGGTAGCGCCCCTCCTCGTAGAAGGGCAGGTCGAGGAAGCGCAGGCTGGCCGGGGACAGCCCGAGGATACGAGCCGAGGAGTTGACTTCGCCCCGGCGCACGAGGCCCTTGAGGTGGCGGATGTCGGCGCTGTCGAGGTCGAACTTGCCCTTGGCCTCAAGCTCGCGCATGACCTGCGCGGCGTAGGCGGTCGAGGGCTGCTCGGGGTAATCCCGCTGCATGCCCATCATCCACTCCAGCATGCGTCGAAGTTCGTCGTCGGGCACGGCGAGGTTGCCCGAGGTCAGGTAAGCGACCGTGACTTCGTGCCCCTGATTGGCCAGCCGGTGCAGGGTGCCGCCCATCGAGCTGACGTCGTCCAGCGGCTCCGGGCTGAGCACAAGCACCCGCTTGGGGTGGGGCAGGGCGCGTTCAGGCCGGTGCGAGTCGTCGGCGTTGGGCTTGCCGCCGGGCCAGCCGGTGATGGTGTGCTGGGTGAGGTTGAAAAGCTCGATGTTGAGATTGTAGGAACCCTTTTCAGTCAGCAGGTCGGACATGCCGTTTTCAGAGTAGTCCTCGTCCACGAGTTTCAGCAGCGGCTTTTTAACCTGCAAGGCGAGCCAGGTGATGGCCTTGCGAATGAGGGCGGGGGTCCACTCGACCGGACCGACGAGCCAGGGGTAGCGGATGCGGGTCAGATGGCTGGCCGCCGCCGCGTCCAGGCAAAAGGTACAGGCCTTGTGGCGCTGGAGGAAGCTCGCGGGTACGGCGAGGCGCTGTTCGCCCTCGACCGTTTCGGCCACGATGGTGGCCTTGGATTCACCCCAGGCGAGGAGGAAAATTTGACGGGCTTCGAGGATGGAGCCGACACCCATCGTGATGGCGTGGCGGGGGACGTTCTCCTCGCCGAGAAAGTCGCGGGCCGCGTCGCGGCGGGTCAGCGCGTCGAGGGTGACGAGCCGGGTGCGGCTCTCCGGGCCGGAGCCTGGCTCGTTGAAACCGATGTGGCCGGTGCGTCCGATGCCGAGGATCTGGATGTCGATGCCCCCAACTTGTGCGATGGCGTCTTCATAGGACTGGCAGGCGTCGAAGACCTGTTCGCGGGCGGCTGTGCCGTCGGGGACGTGGGTATTGGCCGGGTCGATGTCGATGTGATCGAAGAGCTGCTCCTGCATGAAGCGCCGGTAGCTCTCGGGGTGGGAGCCGTCGAGGCCGTAGTACTCGTCGAGGTTGAAGGTGACGGCGTGCGCGAAGCTCAGCCCCTCCTCGCGGTGACGGCGGATCAACTCGCGGTAAAGCCGCACCGGGGTCGATCCGGTGGCCAGCCCGAGGACGGCGGGGCGGCCTTCCTGCTGGCGGGTGCGCAGGAGTTTATCGATGGCGTCGGCTACATGGGCGCAGGCCTGGTCCGCGCCCGGGTAGATCCGGGTGGAAATATGCTCACGTTGGGCGAACTCGTTCATAATGGGTTTTCTTGCCCACCATCATAGCGTAAATAAATGGCTAAAACATTGCATTGTTCGGCAATTTTTTGATGATTTCGGAAATATGGAGCCCGCAAGGCTAAGACGTACCCGCAACACGCCGGACTTTCCCGCCTCGCTGCCGGAGCCGGGCAGCTACTACACCGGGGTGGACGATCCGGAACGCCCGCGCGTGCGCAACGTACTCGTTTTCATGCGCACGGAGCGCGACAAGCTCCAGCAGCGCAATTTCGCCAACCGCTCCCACCACCGCCATGTGCTCATCCTCGCGCTCGACACCGCCGGGTCGGTCATTGTCGATGGGAGCGAGGTCCGCCTCGGCGAAGGGCAGGGAATGCTGGTGAGGCCCTTTCAGTTTCACCACTACATCAACCTGGAGCAGGACCGGCTGCGCTGGCTCTTTGTGACTTTCGACCTGGAGGCGGGGGGCGGGCGTCTGCCGGAGCTTGACTACCGCGTGCTCCGGCCCGACGAAAACCTGCTGCGGCTCTGGAGCCGGATCGCCCGCACCTGGGGCGAAAAAACGGGGCCTGAGCGCGCCGTCGTCCTTCCGTTGCTGGACCTGCTGTTGACCGGGTTGCTGGCGGGCGAGAGAACGGTGACTCCGGCGGGCGCGGGGAACTCCTCCTGGATCGCACGCACGGAGTCGTTGCTCATCCAGTCGATTTACAAGGGCTGGACGGTCGAGGAAATCGCCAGCCAGCTCGGGCTTTCCGGACGCCGCCTGCGGACGCTCTTCGAGGAGCAGACCGGGGTCTCGATCCGCCGCTACCGGGCTAACTACCAACTGCACCGCGCCATGCAGCTCATGAGCGGTTCCAGCGATTCGCTCAGCCGCATCGCCGAGCGTTGCGGGTTTAACTCGCTCTCGGTTTTCACCCGTTTCATCCAGCGCGAGACCGGCCAACCGCCCCGCCGGTTTCGCCGCACGCTGGAATGATGCTTTTTAGAGCGTTTCCAATAAAGTCTTAGCCGTCACAAAAGGGCCGAATGGCTAAATGATTAAATGGTTAATTGTTATTTCCTACGTTCGGAATCCAACAATTAACAATTAGCCATTTAGCTATTCAAAGTTTGTGGCTACAGTATTTTTTGAAACGCTCTAAAAACAGGAAGGCCGGAAAGAACGCCAAGTCAGTTCAAAGAAAAGGCGTTTGGAAGTGGCATGCTGCTGTTTCTCATCCCCTTTGTGTCTTTGTGCCTCTGTGGTTAAAAAAGATGAACCGCAGAGTCGCAAAGACGCAAAGAGGGAATCGCTCCGTCTTGTTTAAAGACACGACCTTAAGCAAGACGCTCTTTAAACAAAACAGCCGGAAACCCCGACGGGCTTCCGGCTGTGAAAAAAAGGACCGAGAACAAATCCAAGCTCAGGCCAGCGCGAAGATGGCGTCCATCGCGCGCGAGGTGTTGTAGATGATCACGTCGGGGGCGTGCTTGTACATGGGCACGGGCGGAATCATTTCGGCAGCGATCCAGTTGTCGTAGCCGGTTTCCTTCAGCGCGGCGACGACCTGCGGCCAGTTCACATCCCCGGCGAGCAGTTCGCAGAAACCGTCCACCGTGCCGACGGAGCGCTTGAAGTCCTTGAAGTGGACGCGCCCGATGTGCCCGGCGAGGGTGCGGATCCAGTCCTCCGGATAGCCGTTGAGCAGGGTGTTGCCCACGTCGAGGTAGCAGCGAACAAAGGGGCTGTCGAACTGCGCGACGAACGCCTTCATCTCGCGCGGCGAGAGCAGGAACTTGTTCCAGACGTTCTCGACGCAGATCTGCACCCCGGCGGCTTCGGCGGCAGGCAGCGCCTCCGCGATAAAGGCCGTGGCCCGCTCCCAGGCGCGCTCGTAGGGGACGACTTCGCAGTCGGGGATGAAGTCCACGCCCACCGCGCCGGGGACGACGAGGATGGCGTCGAGGTTCAGCCCGTGGGCGACTTCGATTTGCTTCTTAAGGATGTCGGCGGCCTTCTGACGGTTGGCGGCGTCGGCGGAGGCGGCATTCGCGCCCCAGTAGAGGCCGCAGGCCAGCCCGCTGAGGGTCAGCCCGTGGTCCCCGGCCTGGCGAAGCACTTCGCTCAGGTCGGCGGCGGTGGAGGCCAGCGAAACCGGCCCGGTCTCGGCCAGCTCGACTTCGATGGCGGGGAAACCGGCGTCCTGCGCCAGCGCGAATTTCTCCGGCAGGCTCAGCGCCGGGTTGAACGACCAGATGTTGATGCTCTTTTTCATTGGGTGGAGGTGTAGTTTTTTTTAAATACGCAAGGAGCGCGCCCGGCGCTTACAGGCTCACGGTCTGCCCGCTGCGGGCGGATTCGATCTCGGCCAGGGCGACGCGGACGGACGCGGTAGCTTGCCCGGCGGTGGCGTCGGTGATCGCGGAGCCGTTTTCGAGGCAGTGGATAAAGGCTTCCAGTTCCTTGTAGTAGCCGCCGAGGTCGGAGAGGTTGCCGCCCTTGAAGCTCGACTCGCGCTGCCCCGCGCTGGCGAAGGGCAGGGCCGCCTTGGGGGTGCCGGGGACGGTGATCGAGAGCGTCGGCTGCGCCCCGCTGTCGTAGTCGATGGTGGCGTTTTCGTACAGGGCCTGGAATGCCATCTGAAAGCCCCAGGTGTCGGGGTAGTTCCAGCCGCCCTCGGCATAGACGACGGGGCCGTCGTAGGCGTAGTGGGTAAAAATGTGGCTCGGCCCGCTGGCATCGAAATGCCCGTGGCTGGTCACGGCGCGGGGCTCCCCGAGCAGGGCGAGCACGAAGTCCGTGTCGTGGATATGCAGATCGAAGGCGGCACCCTTGCTGCGGATTTCCTGGTTAAGCCAGTCGCCCTCTGCGTAAGTAGGGCGAGCGGAACGACGCTGCATGGTCAGGCTGAGCAGTTTCCCGCCCTGGCCGCTGGCGTGGAACTCGCGCAGTGCCTGGTACTCGGGCCAGAAGCGGATGCACTGGCCGACCTGGAAGGGCACTCCGGCCTCGGCGGCGGCGGTGCTGATGCGCTCGGCGTCCTCCGTGCTGAGCGCAAGCGGTTTCTCACAAAAAACGGCCTTGCCCGCGGCGATGCCCTTGAGCGCGAACTCCAGGTGCAGGTCGGTCGGCAGGCAGATGTCGAGCACATCGAAATCAAGCGCCTCGAACGCCTCCTCCACCGTCGCGAACACCGGCACCCCGGGCATGCCCAGGCCGTCGAGTTTTTCCTTCGCTGCCGCGCCCTTGAAGTCAACGACTCCCACCAGCGTGGCGTTTTCGAGCTGGGCATAGATCTGGGCGTGCATCGCGCCCATGAACCCCATGCCGACAATGACTGACTTTTTCATAGATATTTGAATTTAGTTTTTATGGATATTAATTAATTCAGGAAAAGCGATGCCCGGTCCCGCCGTTGCGTCGGCCGGAAGTGGAAAGAGGGGAGAGGTGTTTTTTTAACAGGGCGTCCGTGCCCCGGTATTGTTTAAAACCTAACTGGAGATGCCTCGGTGGAGCGTGAAATTCGTGACAGGGCGGAAGGGGTGCAGGGCCGGGTTTTCCAGGCTGACCGCGAGCATGCCCAGGTGTTGCAAGTCGATCTTGAGCGAGCTGAGCCCGAGGCGGGCGGCTTCGCCCGTCCCCCAACCGGCGAGCAGGCCGATCTTGCCGGGGATGTCCACCCCGGCGGCGGTCAACCCTTGGTAGAGCGCGACCGCGAAATTCTCTTCCGCGCAGTAAACGCCCGTCCGCCCCTTGGCCGAGCAGAGGCGGGCGACGACCTGCGCGGTGTCGCAGCCCTGATCGCCGTCGATGATGGTGAAATGGGCCGCGTCGAGGTTGACGCCTTCGACGGCTTCTTCAAAGGCTTCGACCATCGCGTCGATGACCTTGCCGCTGAAGGGGCGGACGACAACCACGCGCTCATAGCCCTGCGCCAGCAGGTGCGAAAGCGCGAGCAGCGCCCCCTGCGCGAAGTCCGGCGCGACGCTGCCAATGCCGGGCACCGGGCAGGCGCGCAACAGCACGCGGGCACCGGCGAGCTGGTCCGCGTAGGCGGCCAAGGCGCGGTCGTCCCAGAGGTCGTCCAGGATCAGGCGACCCGGCTCGTCCTGTGTACGCAGCAGGAGCGACTCCAGCAACTGGCACTGTTCTTCCACGCCGAGCACCTGCGGGACGGCGTCGGAGGCGTCCTGCTGGATCAGGCTGCTGGCCGGGAGCATGAGCAGCCCGCGGTTGGCCTCTTCGCAGGCCAGGCCGATCCCCTGCACCAGCCGCGAGTACCAACTGGCCCAGGCGCTGATGCTGCGGAAAAAACACGTGACTGGCTTCGGCGCATCAAAGAGCAGCCGGGCCGACTTCGGGTAGTAGCGCCCGTTTTCATTGCGCCAGAGCTCGCCCTCGTCGCCCATCTGGCGCAGGGCCTTGGAGACGGTGACATGGGAAAACCCCAGCAACTGCCCGAGCTTGCGCGTCGAGGGCAGGGGAACCGACGGGTCGTCGTGTTCCTCCAACAAGGCGTGGATCGCCGCAATGACGCTTTCTTCTGTGCTGAACCCCAGCATGCCGCCCACTCAAGCTTCTCCGGCCCAACTTGTCAAATACATTAATTTACAAAAACAAAAACGTTAATTTGTTTGTACATTCAAGAACTGGAGCGGTATAAATAAGATCGTAGCGACCTACTAAAGGACCGAATGGTTAAATGGTTAAAATGGCTAATTGTTGTTTTCTACGTTCTGCATCCAGCCATTAACAATCAGGCATTTAGCGCATTCAATGCGCTGTGCCTATAACATTTATTGAAGGGATCTGACCTAAAGCAAATCCGTGATGGAGCCGAACTCCGGGTCGAAAAGGTGGCGGTAGAGGCGGATGGCCTCGTGGTCGGTGAGCTGGGTGAGCGTGTCGCACAGCAGGCGGGCGCGTCGGTGCTCGTCCTCCTCGCGTTCGACCCAGGTCAGGGCGGGTTCGGGCAGGAGTTTCAGGCCGCTGCTGCCGGGCTTGAGGTGGCAGTCGAAAAAGGCCTTGAACAGCCGCTCGATCAGAAAGCCGCTTTTGAACTCGACCTGCTGGATACGCGGCGAACGGAAAACCAGGTCGAAGGCGATTTTCTTGTACAGCGAGCATTCGGCCAGAATTTCCTCCGGCACCTGGAGCCGCCAACGGTAGCGGGCGGTCTTGTCCGCCAGCACACCGTCGAAGGGGACGAGCTCGACGGCGCGGATGAATTCGCCCAGCTTGCGGGCGAAAATCGCCTCCAGGTAGTCCTCTTCCAGTAGTTCGAGCAACGACTTGAAGGCGGGCGAGTCGGCGCGTTTGCTGCCCGGCCCCTCGGCCCAACGGACGATGGCGGCGCGGGTCAGATAACCGGCCTTGACGCTGTCCACGATGTCGTGGAGGGAGTAGGCCGTGTCGTCAGCCCAGTCCATGACCTGGCATTCCAGGCTCTTGGCAGTGTTGGCGGTATCGGGGGCAACCGCATCGGAGGGCCATTCGCCCCCGGCTACGAAGTCCCGCACCCCGGCCTGCTCGTCATAGAGGAAATGGTTCTCGGGGTACTCGGCCCCGCTTGTCTCGGTCGGCGGGGTGCAGCAGTCCATCCAGAGGGCCTTGTACTTGAGAATCCCGTCCAGAAAGGCCCGGCTCGGGGACATGCCGTGGGGGGAGTCCTTGCGCTGCCAGAAGGTTTCGGTCAGGATGCGGGCCGTCTGGGCGTTACCCTCGAAGCCGCCCCAGGGGGCCATGAGTTCGTTCAGCTTGCGCTCGCCGATGTGGCCAAAAGGCGGGTGCCCCAGGTCGTGGGAGAGGCCGACGGCTTCGAGCAGGTCGCCGTCGAGTGCCACCTCTGGGTAGCGGCGGTTGAGGTGCTCGCCGATGGAGCGGGCGATGCGCGCCACCTCCAGCGAGTGGGTCAGCCGCGTGCGGTAAAAATCGTATTCGCCGGACTGGAAGACCTGCGTCTTGGACTGGAGGCGGCGAAAGGCGTAGGAGAAAACGACGCGGTCGCGGTCGAGCTGGAAGGGGCTGCGCTCGTCGGAATCTCCACTTCGGGTGGAGCCGTAGCGCGCGTTATCAAAATCACGGTAAAAGGGCTCGGGCATGACAGATTTGACTTTGCGGGAGAGGCGGGAAGGGATACAACCCATTTTGTGAACTTACCCCCGATGTCCAACCTAAAGCGCTCGTTGCTCCTGCTTATCACCGCCGGTCTCCTCGCGGGGACCGCTCACGCCCGGATCGGCGAAAGCCGAAGTTCGCTCGAAAACCGGCTGTTCAAGGACCGCAAGGGGGTCAAGGTCCCCGCTCGCGACCAGAGTAACTGGATCACCCACAAGTCCGTTCCTTACCGGGCGCTGTACGAGTTTTTCCCGGACGGTATCGAGGAAGCCGTCTATTACAAGATCGCCGAGGACGGCCAGGCCACCACGGCGGATGTGAATGAAAACCAGTTCCCCGACGGGTGGATGCTGCACGTGGTTTACAAAAACGGCCAGTCCGTCTTCGAGGCCTACCGGCGCAACGGCGCGGGCATCACCCGCTACGAAGAGGAGGCCATCCTCGTGGTCAACCAGGGCGGCTCCCACTGGCAGCGGGTCAACGCCAAGGAGGCCAAGCCCAGCGTCTTTGGCTACAACCTGGAGCGGGCGGACGGGCAAGTGCGCGCCCAGTTGCGCGGCAACTATCTGCTCGTTTACCGGGTGGAATTTGACGAAGTGGTCAAGGCGGGCAAAGACGAGGCCGACGCCGAGACTGATGCCGAGAAAAAGGACGAGGCCCCGAAGAGCGTCGAGGGGTTTTAAGACGCCGGTACGAAGGACCAAGCCCCGGCCCGAGTAAGGGGTGGGGTGCGCTTTGCCCTTGCCCATAAGGGAAAGCCGCTTACGTTCGGCCTTTTTACTTATGGCGAAAGACTGGCTAGAAGGCGTAAACGGCTCCTATGACGCTGTCGTGATCGGCAGCGGACTGGGTGGGCTGACCAGTGCGAATATCCTCGGGAAAATGGGCCACCGCGTGCTCGTGCTTGAGCACCATTACCAATTCGGCGGCCTGGCCACGTGGTTCAAGCGCCCGCGCCGGCACATTTTCGACATCTCGCTGCACGGCTTTCCGGTCGGGATGATCAAGTCCTGCCGCCGCTACTGGACGAAGGAGATTTCCGACTCGATCAAACAGATCAAGTCCATCCGCTTCATCAACCCGCAGTTCAACATCGACACGACCTTCGACCGCAACGACTTCACGCGCATCCTGCAGGAGACCTTCCAGATCCCGCGCGAGCGCGTCGAGGCGTTCTTCGAGCACCTGCGGCAGATGAACTACTACGACCGCGACACCCGCACGACCAAGGAGATGTTCGAGGAGTTCTTCCCCGGTCGCAACGACGTGCACCGCCTGCTTATGGAGCCCATCGCCTACGCCAACGGCTCCACCTGGGACGACCCCGCCATCACCTACGGGATCGTGTTTTCCAATTTCATGAGCAAGGGCGTCTATATTTATCAAGGCGGGACGGACCAGCTCATCAGCCGCATGACGGACGAGCTCCAGCGCAACGGGGTCGAAATCCGCCGCAACTGCCTGGTGGAAAAAGTTTACACCGAGGACGATCCGGCCACCGGCCAGCGCCGTGTGGTCGGCATCCGCGCCAATGGTCGCGGCGGCGAGTCCCGCGACATCGCCTGTAAGGCCGTTGTCTCCAACGCCAACATCAAGAACACCGTCCTCCAATTGGCCGGGGCCGAGAATTTCAGGCCCGAGTTCGTGGCCGAGACGGAAAAAGTCCGCGTCAACACCAGTTCGTGCCAGGTGTACCTGGGCATCCGCGAGGGCGAGTCGATCCCGAACATTGGCGACCTGGTCTTCACCTCGGAGGCCCCGGAGTACTCCAGCACCGAGCTGACTGACTTCAACACGACCAGCCGGACTTTTTCGGTCTATTACCCGGACACCCGACCGCAAAACCCGGTCCAGCGCTACGCCATCGTGGCCTCGCTCAACGCCCGCTGGAAGGACTGGGAAAAACTCTCTGAGCCCGATTATGCCGCCGCCAAGGAGCGCATCATCACGCAGGCGCTGGACGGACTGGAAAAATTTATCCCCGACATCCGCCAGAAGGTGGACTGGCAGGAAGCGGCTACTCCGCGCACCGTGCATCACTACACGCGGCACTTCGGCGGCACCTCCTTCGGGACGAAGTTCGAGGGGCTGAAGGTTTCGATGGAGCTGCCCGAGCAAGTTGGCGGGCTCTACCACGCCGGTTCGGTCGGCATCATCATGTCCGGCTGGCTGGGCACGATCAACTACGGGGTCATCGTCGCCAGCAAGGCCGACTCCTTCCTGATGGCCGCCAAGCGCGGTGAAGCCGCCCCCGCCGCCTCGAACTGACCGCGCCCGCCCGGCGCGTGGCCAGTTGCCCTGAAAATATTCCTGGCCCGCACTGCTTGGCCCACTTTGGCGGATTTGCGCATCTTCGCGTGACTTCGCGGGAAACTTCCTTTATTCACTCTTACCTCAACCCACATTCCGATGGACGACCTCGTAAAAACCATTCCCCACCGTCCGCCGTTCCTCTTCATCGACGAGGTGACGGAACTGCGCGAGGACGGTATCAGCGCCCGCCGCACCTTGCGCGCGGACGAGTTCTATTTCGCCGGGCACTACCCCGGTAACCCGATCATGCCCGGCGTGCTTTTGTGTGAATCGGCTTTTCAGGCCGCTGCCGTCTATCTGGTCAAGAAGATGGAAGGCGAGGGCACCGACATGGAGGGGCGCACGCCGATCCTCTCGCGCATCGGCGACGCCAAGTTCAAAAACATCGTCCGCCCCGGTGAGACCTTCACCATCGATGTCACCTACACCAAGACGCTGGCCGACTTCCACTTCCTCAAGGCGGTGGTGCGGCGCGGTGACGGCAAGGTCGCCGTTGCGCTCGATTTCGTCCTGGCCATGATCGCTGCCGAGGTATGAGTTTCCTGTCTGTTTCCGGAAAGACCTTCCTCATTACCGGTGTGGCCAACCGCAAGAGCGTGGCCTGGCACATCGCCAAGACGCTCGAAGAGGCGGGCGCGAAAACGGTGTTCAGTGTGCGCTCGCCCGAGCGGCTGGAGTCGGTCAAAAAACTCCTCGGCGACCGCCCCGCCTACGTCTGCGACGTGGAGGACGAGACGCAGATTCAGGCGCTGGCCGAGCAGGCCGGGCCCGCCCACGGCCCCTTTGCCGGGCTGGTGCACTCCATCGCCTTCGCCAACTTCAGCGCCGGGCCGCAGCCGTTCCACAACACGCGGCGTGAGGACTTCCTGCAGGCCACGACCATCAGTTGTTTTTCGCTGGTCGAGCTGGCGCGGGCCTTCAAGCCGTACCTCGCGCCCGACGCCGCCGTGGTTTCGATCGGGATTTCCTCGCAGGTCACGGCGGAGAACTACGGCTACCTTTCCCCGATCAAGGCCGCGCTCGACTCAGCCACGCGGTTTCTGGCCAAGTCCTTCAGCGCGGATACCGCCGTGCGCTTTAACACCGTCAACCCCGGCCCGCTCAAGACCAGCGCCTCCGCCGGCATCCCCGGCTACCTGGAGAACTACCTCTTTGCCGAAAAGCTGACCCTGCGCAAGCAGGCCGTGACCACGCAGGAAGTCGCCAACACGGCGGTCTTCCTGCTGAGCCCCCGCTCCAGCGGGATCAACGGCCAGTCGATCGTGGTCAACGCGGGGATGGATATGAACTACTTCGACCGCGAAGTCCTCGACGCCGCCATGCGGCCCAAAATTTAAGCCGATGCGCTTCAGCAACGTCGCTATCGCCGCGCTGGCCCACGTCGAGCCGCCCGAAGTCGTCACCTCCGCCGAAATCGAGGAGCGGCTGAAGCCGCTCTACGAGCGCGTCAAGCTCCCTGCCGGGCGTCTGGAACTGATGACCGGCATCCGCGAGCGCCGCTTCTGGCCCGCCGGCACCAAGCCCTCCGCCATCTCCGCCCTGGCCGGGGAAAAGGCGCTGAAAAAGCTCCCCGCCGGTGAACGCGGGCGTATTGATTTGTTGATACACTGCGGGGTCTGCCGCGACCGGCTCGAGCCCTCGACCGCTTCCTACGTCCACGGGGCGCTTGGTCTGCCCGCCACGACGCAGCTTTTCGACCTTTCTAACGCGTGCCTGGGCTTCATGAATGCCCTCGTCATGGCCGCCGGGATGATCGAGTCCGGTCAGATCGAGCGGGCGCTGCTCGTCTCCGGGGAGAACGGCAAGCCCTTACTCGAACACACGCTGGCCCAACTGCTTGACCCGTCGCTGACCCGCAAGCAGGTGAAACCCTTTTTTGCTAACCTCACCATCGGCGCGGGTGGCGTGGCCGCCGTGCTCACCCGCAAAGACCTTGCGCCCGCCGGTTCTCCGTGCCTGCGGGCGGGCGTGGCCCGGACCGATTCCGAGGCCAACCGCCTCTGCGAAGGCGATGCCTCCGGCTCCGGCGCGCTGGTGATGCAGACCGACGCGGTGGCGCTGCTGGAGGCGGGCGTAGCGCTCGCCCGGCAGACCTGGACGCAGTTCAAGGGCGTGTGCGGCTGGGACGAGCAGACCCCCTCCCGCATCGTTTGCCACCAGGTCGGACGCCAGCACCAGCTCAAGCTGCTGGAGGGGCTGGGCATCGCCCCGGCCAAGGATTACAGCACCTTTGAAACGCTCGGCAACGCCGGGTCCGTCTCGTGCCCGCTCACGCTTTCCAAGGGGCTGGAGACGGGGGCCATCGGCGCGGGGGACAAGGTCGCCCTGCTCGGGATCGGCAGCGGCCTGTGCTGTCTCATGCTCGCGCTGGAGTGCTAGCGTGCCCCTAAAAAAAGCCCGTTCACCGCATGAAAAATATTCCCGATTGGCGCGCCCTCTATCCTTTTGAATCCCACTGGCTGGAGACACCCGCCGGACGCGTTCACTACGTGGACGAAGGGGCAGGGGAGGAGACGGTCGTCTTCGTGCACGGCAATCCGACCTGGTCGTTCTTTTACCGCAACCTGATTCTCGGCCTGCGGGATAAATTCCGCTGCGTGGCCATCGACCACCTCGGAATGGGGCTGTCGGACAAGCCGCAGGATTTTTCCTACCGCCTGGCCGACCGTATCGAACATTTGGATACGCTCATCCGCACGCTCGGGCTGAAGCAGTTTCACCTCGTTGTACACGACTGGGGCGGCGCTATCGGAATCGGGGCCGCGCTGCGCCATCTGGACAAGCTCGGCCGTATCCAGATTATGAATACGGCGGCCTTCCGTTCGGCCCACATGCCCTGGCAGATCGGCTGCTGTCGCCTGCCCCTGCTTGGGGAGGTCTTTGTGCGCGGCTTTAATGGCTTTGCCGGAAGCGCTACCAGTATGGCAGTTGAGAAAAAACTCCCGCCCGCCGTCAAGGCCGGGTACCTGCACCCGCACCGCAACTGGCACGACCGTGTCGCAGTGGCACGCTTCGTGCAGGACATCCCCATGAACCCGGCGCACCCCAGTTACGTTACGCTGCTGGGCATCGAGGAGTGCCTGCCGGAACTGGCTTCGCACCCGATGCAGATAGTCTGGGGGATGAAGGATTTTTGCTTCAACAAGGAGTTTCTCGACGAGTGGCAACGCCGCTTCCCGCAGGCGCACGTCCACCGGCTCGAAAACGCCGGGCATTACCTGCTCGAAGACGAGCCGGAGCAAACGCTTGAGCTGACCCGCGCGTTTTTGACCGCACTGTCATAAGGGTCCGGCGCTCGATGGTGCGCGTAGGTCTCCGGGAGGATGATGTCTGGTCATGGAAAAGCATGGGCTATGCTTCGTAACATCATCCATGATGCCTCGAAAAACAGGTACCGGTAGGCTCACTCTGTTGACTGCCGGTCCTGACCGGGCATTTTTCAGGAATAAGAGCGGGGCGGGCTGTCGAGAATCCTGCGATGCGCTCTTGGCAAGTTCTGGGTTGGCATCGCGAAACAAACGGTCATAAACCGTATCCTATGAAGCCGCTTCCTCACGCCAGCTATGTCGGGCTTGGTTCCCTGCTGAGTATGGCCTCTTTGGCGGGGGTGGCGGCGATTACTCATACGCCGTTCATCTTTCCCTCGCTGGGGCCGACGGCGTACCTGCTGTATTTTGCCCCGACGGCGGCGGCTTCGACTCCGCGAGCCTGCCTGCTCGGACACGCCATTGCATTGGTTTGCGGGTACTTCGCGCTGACGGTTTCGGGGCTGGTGGACCGTCCCCCGGATGTCGCCGTGCAGGTGGAGTGGGCGCGGATACTTTCAGCCGGGCTTTCGCTCGGGTTGACGTGTTTCTTCCTCGTGCTCTTCAAGATCGACCACCCGCCGGCCGGAGCGACGACCCTGATTGTTTCGCTCGGCCTGATCACCCAGCCCTGGCAACTCGTGGTCATGGAGGTGGCCGTAGGCGTGTTGCTGGTGCAGGCGTTGGTGTTGAATGCGCTGGTCCGCAGGTTTGAGAAAAAACCGTCCGGCTGAAGGGTGCGTGTGTGGCTGTTTTTTTACGAAGAGGATTATCCGGATAGTAGTGTTTAGCTGAACAGGCCCAGACAAGCAGGCCATTTATCGCCGCGAACCATGAAATTGAAACTCATCGTCACGATTTTGCTGCTGTGCCCGATAGCGTTGCCTGGGCAGGGAACTCCCGAGAGCGTTGCTGCCAGCAACGAACTGCTCATGCAAAAGCTCGAAGCGATGGAAAGACGCATCACGCAGTTGGAGGGCGAGGTTAATGCGCTTCGGGCCGAAAACGAACGCCTTCAGGAAAAACCGCCCGCCGTGGCCACCGCCGCCGCGCACGCGGCCCTGCCTGTGGGAGCGTCTCCGTCGGCCGCTGAGTCTCACCCGCCGACGGACGGCGCTCCCACCGCATTAACTCCTGCCACCGCATCCACGGCTGTCAGCGCAGCGAAGGTGCCGGTCGAGCATGCCCCGGCGAATGTCCCCGAGGGCTACTTCCCGGTGACAAAGGGCGTCTATGCGAATATCTCCCTCATCGCCCAGGCCGACGTGATCGTGGACACGAACAACGCCAACTCGCCCGGCTCCTTTGTCACCTCCTCGCTCCCGGTCAAGGGGCAGCCGAACTACGGCAGCGGGCTGAACTCCGACGTCAGTTTCCGCCAGTCCACGCTCGCCTTTGACCTGCTGTTTGAGACCGGGGACAAGCCGCTGACCTTTTTCTACGCCAATAACTTTTTCCCCAACGGCCAGCCCGCGAACGGCTATGGCTACTACCTGCTGGGCTTCTATGCGGAGTGGAACGGCCTGCTCATTGGCTATGACTGGACCGCACTCATGGATGCCGGGGTCGATCCGAACACCCTCGACTACGAAGGTCCGAACTCCCTGCCGGAAAAATATAACGCCCAGGTTCGCTATACCCGGACGCTGTTGGAGGACGATTTCGCCAACCTGATCGGGAAAATCTCCCTCGAACAGGCCAGCCCGAGCATCTCCGGCGTGGCCGGGGGGATGGATGTTTTCCAACAGGCTCCCGACGGCGTGCTCGCCCTGCGGGCCGTCGGGGATGATTGGCACGTCCAGGCCGGTGTCGTCCTGCGCAGCCTGGTCGCGCAGACCCCGTCGGGGGACACGGGCGCGCTGGGCTGGGGCTTCTCGCTCAGCGGGAGCTGGCAGTTTACCGAAAAGGATGAGGTCATGCTTTGGGGAAACATCGGAGACGGCTTTGCCGACTACATCCAGGATGCCTACGGCCTCGGACTGGATGGCTATATCAACGCCTCCAACCAGCTCGAAACCATCCGCGTGTACGGTGTGGGGGCCGCTTACCAGCACAACTGGACACGCCACCTCAGCTCGACCTTCTCCTTTGGCTATGTGAACATCAGCGACGAAGGACTCGGCCCCTACGTGGGGGCGACGAATATGCGTGAGACCCTTTACAGCTCAGGCAACATCGTCTGGCAGGCGACACCCTTCCTCGTCGTGGGGGCGGAGTTGCTCTACGGGCGCAAGCTCGCCGTTAACGGCGAAAGTGGCGACGACTTCCGGGTCCAGAGCACCGTGCGCTACACCTTCAATCCCTGAGCGGGTGTCCCGCCGGGCCAGTGTTGTCGCACAAAAAAACGGCAGCCGGTGAGGCTGCCGTTGGTGAAAAGCGAGAAGAGAAGGCTGGTTATGTCACCTTCGAATAAGGGGGCGGTTACTTATGATCGAAGAACTCAACCTTGCCTGTTTTCAGGTCATAGACGCCGCCGACGATCATGATCTCACCGTTGTCTTCCATCCCTTTCAGGATGGGGCTTTGCTCGCGGATCTGCTGCATGGCGATGAGCACGTTATCGTCGCAGACGGCTTCGACGAACGCGGGATTCGAGGCCGTGGCGTCGCCGTGGAAATGCCCGGCGGCTTCCTTGACGGCGGGCTGGATTTTGGCCAGCAGTTCGGTGATGTTGCCCAGTTCGACACCCTGGATGGCGGCGCGGACGGCACCGCAGTTCTCGTGCCCGAGGACGACGACCAGCTTCGAGCCGGAGACCTTACAGGCGAATTCCATGCTGCCGATGATGTCAACGTTGACGATGTTACCGGCGACGCGGGCGACGAAGAGGTCGCCGATGCCGCGGTGGAACACGTCTTCGACCGGCACGCGGGAGTCGAGGCAGGAGAGGACGACGGCCATCGGGTATTGGCCAAGAGCGGCCTCACGCACGCGCTCGCTGTTGTTGCGGACGGTGAGGCTGTCATCGATGTACTCGGCGTTGCCTTGCTTGAGGATTTCAAGGACGGCTTCGGGAGTAAGCTTGGACTGATCCGCCTGGGTCAGGATCGTGCTGGTGATGATTTCTGTTTCGGGGACGAATTCCCCCTTGGGCTTGGCTGTGTCGGCGCTGGCGGTGGAAATGAGCGCGCTGACAGAGAGAAGACCGATAAGTGCGATTGCTTTCATAGTGTTTTGAGGATTGTGCGCTTTGTTGCGCGTTACTGGTGAGAGGAAGAGGATGATAATCCCAGAAGATCGCAACGGAACGAAGCATCCGTGTGGAAGAGTTATGTAAGCATGTATCAAGGCATTGGGAACGACAAAGGCGAGCACTATTAACCGACCTGGCATATTTTATAATAACTTGACGAGGCGGTTATCCCGGCGAAGCAGCCCCTAACAAGGGGTCACACCTTTTTTCAGCAGAATGTTGCCGTATTTGGCGGTCTCGCCGGTCATGAGGACCGCGAAGGCCTCGCGGGTCCGGTCATAGAATGCAAAACGCCCGATCCGGGCAATGGCCGGAGCGTCGGGAGCGTGCTTCTTTACAGGGACCAGATAGGAGGCTTCGACACTGGGGTCGAGCGTGTCGCCCTCGACGGGTGCCATCATCACCAGTGGGGCATCGACATAGGCGTCGAGTTCGAACAACGGTAAAATTGCGTCGAGCAGGGCAGGGATGCGCAGGCCGTCGGCCCGCAGCACGCGGTTATTGAAGCTCTCGCCCGGAAAATGCGCGTCGGCCAGGACGATTTCGTCGCCGTGGCCCATGCGGGTCAGTACGGCGAGCAGTTCGGGGGAAAGCAGGGGGGAGATTCCTTTTAGCATGAGCGGAGTGTGTGTCTGGTGGGAGGGGGGGCCGCGCACAGCAGCCATCCTCTCCTCATGCATAGAAGGAGTTCGACTCAAAGGAAAGACCATTAGGTTGAACAGTGAAATTATCTCACCGACGTTCACCTGGCCGGGAGGTTGGTCCTTCGCGCGTTCTCGCTCTGGCCCCCGGCGCGCTTCGCCTGTAAGCACAAAAGGCCTTGGGGCGGTCCGCTCCCAAGGCCTCGTTTCAGGAAAATCCCGGAAGTTGCCCAGACTGTTTAAAGGCCCTTGCCAGAGAGGTACTCGTAGCTGGACTTGAGACAGTCGAACGGGTCGCGGAAGCACTGGTCCTGCTCGACCGCGTACCAGCGGACGCCAGCGGCCTCGCAGGCCGGAATGATGTGGTCCCAGTCGAGGTTGCCTTCGCCGATGGGGGCCATGCGGGTCTCGTTGGTCGGCTCGCTGACTTCCTTGTCCTTGAGGTGGATGACCGGGACGCGTCCGTGGCAGCGCTCGAGGATGCGCTCGCAGTTGGTACCGGCGTTGTCGAGCCAGTACAGGTCGAGTTCGAGCATGACGTCCTGCGCGGTGTCGTCGATCATGATGTCCAGCAGCGAGGGGCCGCCCTTGACCGGACGGAAGAGTTCCTTGCTGTGGTTATGGAGTCCGAACTGAATGCCCGCGGCCTTCAGGCCATCGACGACACTGCGGGACTCCGCGATAAAGCGGCGATAGCCCTCAACGGTGTCTCCATAAGCGGCAGGAACCCCTCCCAGGGCGATATAATCGCAGCCCAGGGTGTGGTGAAAGTCGATCTCGGCCTGGAGATTGTCGGCGAGGCTTTCCCAGGCGCGGTGGGTGGCGATGCACTTGAGGCCGTTGTCGTCGAGCATGCGGCGGGCGGTCTTGGCATCAACTTCGGGGGCGTCGCCGTTCATGGCACCGACGCATGACACCTGCACGGCGGTGTAGCCGATGTCGCTGATTTTTTTCAGGGTCTGGGACAGGTCGGCGGCGGTCAGGGTATGCTCGCGGACCGTGTACATTTGGACGGCAGTTTTCGGCGTCATAGTCATGTCTTTACTGTAGGGGGGATATCGTGACTTGTGTGGAAACAGGGTAGCAAAAATGCCGTCGTTTTTAAATAGGCAATTGCGACAAAAAGATGTAAAAAGACGGCATGATAGAAGGGGTGGATATACACGGGGCAACCGTCAATACCGCGGGTTTGACCATCGCCTCTCCTCAGTGGAGTTGGACTTCCGGCCCGCTGCGGGACTACGACCTCGTTATTCTGAAATCCGGCAGAGCAACATACACGGGGGATGAAAAGGAGTGGCAGGTATCGGCGGGATCCTGTATGCTGCTGCGGCGTGGGGAAAGCTACCGGGGAATTCAGCGGCAGGATGATCCGGTCTCGATGTACTTTATCCACTTTGATTTTTTGGATAGAAAAAAACGGCCTGTCGAATTACCGGAGGAGAAGCTTCTGCCCCGGCATTTCAAGGCGGAGCACACGGAGTTTGTCGGGGGGCTGGCCGGGCGCGTGCTGGAGGCGAGCCGTGGGCCGGGCGAACCGTCGGCGGAAGCTACATTCTGGTTGCGGGCGCTGCTGGTGGAGCTGTACCGGCAGGCACGCCGTCCGCGCTGGCAGGGGCTGGAGCGAGAACAGGCCCTGCGGGTGGAAACGCTCTGTAGCGAGATCCGCGAGCGCATCGGCGAGCCGTGGCGGCTGGTCGAAATCGCGGCGCGCCTGGGCTGCGGGCCGGAGCACGCCGGACGGCTGTTTCGCAAGTACAAGGGGATGGCTCCGGTCGAGTTCGTGGTACAGGCGCGGATGGAGGCGGCCAAAGCGCTGCTGAGTTCTTCCTCGCTGTCGATCGGCCAGATTGCCGAAACGCTAGGTTTTTGCGACGTTTACGCACTCAGCCGTCAGTTCAAGAAAAAGACGGGCCAGTCGCCGAGGGCCTTTCGTCATGGCTGATGCCGCCCGTTGAAAATGGCAAAAAAAAGGGCCGCTGGAAAGCGACCCCTTTGGGAAAATAAAATAATGTCGGACGGCTAGAATAAAACACCGCCGCAGACCGGGAAAACACGGTCGCGTGACCGCTCACTTATTCGGTCAAGGCGGCGGTCTTGACGTTGGGCAGGAGCACGGTGTCGATAACGAAGATCACGCCGTTGGAGGCGATAATGTCGGTTTCGGTGACCTTGGCGCCACCCGCCGTGAAGTTACCCTCGACGAAAGCCAGCTCCAGCGGTGAGCCATTGGCGGTCTGGACTTCACCGGCCTGGATGTCCTTCATGAGGAGCTTGCCGGGGATGACGTGGTAACTGAGGATGGCGGCGAGCTGATCCTTGTTGGCCGGCAGCAGGAGCTGTTCAAGCGTGCCTGCGGGGAGGCTGGCAAAGGCTTCATCGCTGGGGGCGAAAAGCGTGTAGGGGCCCTCAGCCTGAAGCTCAGCCTGGAGACCGGAGGCCTGCACGGCGGCGAGGAAGGTGTTCAGATTGCCCTGGGCAGCGGCGGATGAAACAACATCGTCTTTGGAACCGCCGGGGCAGGCTCCGCAATCCTTCTTGGCCACCTCGGCACCGGAGCAGTCCTTTTTCGCGGTGGTGTCGCAGGCACCCTTGCTGCAATCGGCTTTGGCCATGCTGCCGCAATCTTTTTTGGCCGAAGCGTCACAGGCTCCACCGGAGCAGTCTTTTTTCGCCACGTCGGAGCAGTCCTTTTTTGCGCCGTCGGAACAGTCCTGCTTGGCGGCCTGAACGGAAGCCCCTGTGTAAGGACAGGTGGCAGCATCAGTCTTGGCCGATGCGACTACGCTGGTGGCCGCAGCGGGGGCGGTGCTGGCCTGCGCGGGGGGCACGGAGCCGCAACAACCCGCTCCCGCATGGGCAGCGGGAAGCGCCAGGAGGCTGGAAATTGAGAGGGAGAGAAGAAGGGTTTTTGTTTTCATGCAGTTATGGGTTGGATAGCGGTTGTTGCTGGTGAGAAAGCACGAACAGAGATGTATTTCTGTTTTTGTCAACTCCTTGGGGATTTTTTAACCCGGCGTGATGAGAGGGAAAGGAGAGAGTCTTTTAGTGTTGCGGAACGACTTGCCGTGTTGTCAACGGGCCAGATAGCCAGCGGTATGGATAACGGATTTCTGTTACGCTGATTCCGCCCGGTGAGCCGCCTTTATGACGGCATCGGTACAGCTCTCCCATTTAGGCCCTAATCAGTTCAAACGCTGAGTCTCTGATGATTTTTTCAGCCATACTTATACGTCTTGATATCATTGGAATAAGTTACATTTATGAGGCTCATTAAGTACATGAAAGATCGAGGTGCGGATGTTGCGATTGTGGGTGCCGGAATTACGGGCCTGATGGCGGCACGCGCTTTAGCCCGCACGGGTACTGAGGTGGTCGTTTTGGAGAAAAGTCCGGTGGTGGGAGGGCGCGTGACAACAAGGCGGTTCGGCGACGCGGTTTTCGACCTGGGGGTGCAGAATTTCACCGCCCGCTCGGATCGTTTCCGGGCATGTGTCGAGGACTGGGTCGCGACTGGCATTTGCGTGCCGTGGTATACACGCGAGGGCAGCAGTGGAGAGACGGTTTACTACCGGGGAGTGCCGACCATGGGCGAGATGGTCAGCCATTTGGCCGAGGGACTGGACCTGCATTGCGGAGCTCTGGTCACGGCGGCGGTTCGCGAGGAAAAGGACTGGTTCTTACAGGTCGAAGGAGACGCCGAGGTGCGCGCCCGGACGCTCGTGTTGACGGCCCCGGCAGTCCAGTCACGGGCGATTCTCGACGCAGGCGGCTATCCGTGCCCACCGGGGATTTCGCAGGCCCTGCACCGGGTCGGCTATGTGCGGACGCTAACCGTGCTCGCCCAGTTGGACGGCCCCAGCGGACTGCCTGCGCCGGGCATTCTTGAGCCGGCAGGCGCGGAGCCGGTGGCCTGGGTGGCGGATAATCAGCTCAAGGGTATTTCGCCGGTACCATGCCTGACGATTCACAGCGGTCCGGAATTCGCGCAGCGCTTTTTCGACGAACCGGAGGAGCGCTGGAGCGGGCACTTACTCAACGCCGTTCGACCCTACTTGCGGGCGGATGTCGTGCAGGTACATGCGCACCGTTGGCGTTACGCTTTTCGGGAGGAGGGGATCGGTGGGCAATACCTGGCCGATTCGCAGGCCAGACTCTGGTTCGCCGGGGACGCTTTTATTGACAAGCGGGTGGAAGGTGCGGCTCTTTCGGGCCTGGCCGCGGCGGATTCAATCCTGAGCGCTCTCGGGGCGCGATGAGTCCAGTTCCCGAATGGCCTGGCGGATGCGCTGCATGTTGCGCCGGGTGCTGTCGAGGTGGGGATTGTCGCCGGTGCGCGGGTCTTCAAGGAAGCGCCAGAGCTGGCCGCATTCGTTGTTCATACGGGGGATGACGAACTTCTCGTAAAAGTCGGGTGTCTTGCGCAGAAGATCTTCGTAGGCGTGATAGGGCCATTGGTCGGGCGGAAGCCCCTGATGGGTGTAGCTCTCGATAAATTCCTGGTAAAGCGTGCGCAGCTTCTCGGGGTAGCGAGGATCGCTGATCTGGCCCATAAAGTCAGCCGTGCAGACGGCCTGGCCAAGCATTTTTTCGGTCTCTGAGGTGAAGTCGATAGTGTCAAGCCGGGCGCGTGGGCCAGTACAGCAAATGAGGTTTTCGACGCTGCGAATAGCGTGGCCGGGCCAGTCCCGGCGCTCCAGGTAGGCCCGGGCGTGGCGGCAGCTTCGCTGTTCGTGGATGTGTGTGTACTTGGCCCCGGTGCCGTTGGTGTCGCCGGACTCCTTGAGGTAGCCCATATCGTGGAGCAGGATGGCGATCAGCGCGGTGTTGAAGTCCTCCGGGCCGATGACGGGAGCCGTCATCGTGTGGTGGCGGTTAATGAGGATCAGCGCGAGGCAGAAAGTGGTCTGAAGCGTGTGCTCCAGGTCATGGTAAGCCGTATCCATCGGTTGGAAACCGGTGTAGTTGCCCTCGAACATATCCGTCACGGCCTCGAAGCGCGGGATAATGTAGTCGCAGGGGGCGTCGGGGAAGGCCTCCTTGTGCAGGAGCACAACTCGTCGCGCGATTTCGGCGGGATTGCGGAAATCAATATCTTCCAGCCGGAACCGGAAGCGCTCAGTTGGGGGCTCGGGAGGGATAATAGTCCTTGAGCTATAAATCAATACCCCCATTTTTCAATGGCATTTTTCAGTAGCCCCGAAGATGGGAATGGTTCGCGCAGTTGGAGAGCGGGGTGGGGATTGTCGTTGAAAAGCCATGAGAATGTCCCCATCGTATGAGGTGTCTTCATCTTGTTTTCTGTCATCCACCTGCCTGGATTTTGGCCTGCTGTGCGTTTTCCCCTTCCGATAATTCCTTAATTGCCTCGTCCTGACGGTCGAAAAACGCTCTCAACACCTTACTGTGCGGACTGATTCCCCACTTGAAAATACGACCCAGAACTTCGCGGCACCGCAATTGTCCGACTAGACGATTTATTCATGCGACATCCATTATCAGGTATAGCTATTTTAAAACATGCCCTGGCGTTAACGGCCTGCGTGCTGAGCCTGGCGACGGCGCTGAGGGGGCAGGAGGACTCGGAGCAGCCCGTTACCATTGAGCAGATCGTCGTGTCGGCGGGGCAGGAGCCCGGCCAGCCGTTGTCGGATGAGGCGTTGCGGGAGATTCTGGGGCTGTACGTCGGCTCCTGGCGTGGCTCCATCGACCTGACGGACAAATTTGGCAGCGTCATCCAGACCTTGGCGGTGGAGTCCGAGTACCGGCTTGAAAATGTCAACGGCAAGGAGGTGCTCCTGGGCCGTTTCAAGTTCGGGCAGGGCAAGGACGCGAAATACTCTTCCTCCGAGGCCGAAATCGGCAAGGGCTTCCTCATTAATCGCATCGACCAGCAGGGGAAAAACACCGTCTATCGCGGCGACATCGAAGACGGCAAGATCGCCTGGCGCGAGTACGGTGCTCCCCGCAGTGAGTACAACGTCTTTTTCGAGAGCTTCGGCCAGCGTAACGGCCGTCGTATTTGCAGCACGCAGAGCCGGAACCTGATGCGCGACCGCGACGGGGTGGAGCAGACCTATTTCACTGCGGGACGTTCCCTTTACAATGGCCCGCTCGACAAATGGACCCTGCCCGCGCCTGCTTTTCAGAAGCCGGCAGTGGCCGAGTCCGCGTCACCGACCGTGACAAGTGAATCCGCTGCCCCCGGTGATCTGCCCCCCACGGGTGCGACCGCGAGCGGAGAGTCTGCAGCCGCTTCGGCTGAGGCTCAGGGCGCGACTTCGGCGGAGGCTTCGGGCAGTTTAATGACCCTTGGCGAAATGAGCCGCAGGCGTGCCGTTGAGTCGGCAGCGATTGACTTCTCCGATCCCAAGGTGGCGCAGGCCGAGGTGGCCTCGCTGCACGACCAGTTGGAAGCCGAGCGGGCGGTTTCGGCCAAGCTGCGGATACGCATTGCCAGGCTTGAGGCCCGAATCACCGAGCTGACCGGGGAAAACCCCGTGCTCGACGATTCCGTTGAGTCTGGGGAGGCGACGGCCTCCGAAGCAACCACCCCGGTTTCCGGCACTTCCGGCGCGTCCGAAAGTACCGCTGACAGCAGTTCGACCCGCAGTTCCTTCCGGACGCGTTCGCGCTGAGGCCCCAAATGATAGCTTCGGTTGGGCGATGATGATGAGGGTCACTTTGGCGGCTTTTAATTTCTTTCCACTACGAGCCATATGAAGATAGGACTGACGGGCGGCATCGGCTGCGGTAAATCCACGGCGGGCGGTTTTTTTGAGGAGCGCGGCTTCCGGCGAGTCGATTGCGACCAGGTCGTGCGCGACCTGCTGGAAAGCGACGAACCCGTGCTCACCGCCCTGCGCGAACGCTTCGGTGAGCATGTGATCCGGCCCGAAGGCGGGGCCGACCGCGCAGCCATCGCCTCGGTGGTGTTCCATGACGCCGAGGCCCTCGAATGGCTGGAGCGCCTGCTTCACCCCCGGGTGGAGGAAGTCTGGCGGGGCCTGATCCGTGAGGACCGCGCCGCCGACTGGTGCGTGGAAATACCGCTCCTGTTTGAAAAAAACCTTGAAAAGCACTTCGATTTCACTGTTTGCTTACTTTCGTCCGAAGCGATCCAGTTGGATCGCCTTGCCGCCAAGGGGCTTTCGCGAGAGCAAGCCAGGGCCCGTATCCAGCGGCAACTTCCCCTTGAGCAGAAAATCGTCCGCGCGGATTTCGTCCTTCTCAATGACGGATCACTCGATTTTCTCCGGCAGCAGGTATTTCAACTGATTGACCAATTAACCCACGTTTCCTGACAAGCCAACCGGGCCTGTAACGCCATCCGCCACCGTACTGGTGGGGCCTTTGAACGCCCTGTATTGACCCGCCATGAGCGAACCTGAAGAAATGGAATTCACGCTGGAGCACGAAGAGGCTTCCGCTCCCAAGAAAAAAACGGCCCGCAAAAGCGTGCGCCGGGGCTCGACCCGCAAAAAAGCTGTCACCAAAAAGGATGACACGGCCCCTGAGGGTGCGTCCGAGACCGCTTCGGAACCCCGCGCCGAACCCCGCGCCGAATCCGCGCCCAAGCCGAGCGAGCAAGCCGCTTCCGAACCCGCCGTCGAGAAGGCTCCCGTCCCGACCAAGATGACGCCCGCCCGCTCCCGCAAGAAGCGGGTCGCCGATGACGAGGGCGACATCCCTCAGGCTTTTTCCGCCGATCCCGACGATGTGGACGACTACGGCGATCGCCAGGAACGCAATCGCCGTAAGGATGATGACGAGCGTAGCGAACGCGACGACCGCGATGAGCGTGGCGGTCGCGATGACGACGCCGATGAGCGCGGTGGAAACCGCGGTCGTGGCGGGCGTGAGCGTTCCGACGAGGCGCATAACAGCGGCAAGCCTGCGGTTTCCGACCGGGGCGATTCCGCTTCCGAGGGTTCCGAGCGCAGTATCTCCGGTGAGCGTTCGTCGCAGGGCGGCAACGACAACTACAACCGCCGCGGCGACCGGCCCGACTACCAGAACCGCCAGGGTGGCAACGACAAGTTTAACCGCCGGGACAAGAACCAGAACGGCAAGGGCCAACACTGGCAGCCCAAGGGCAACAAGAACTTTAAAAAGGGCGGAAATCCGAACTTCCAGCCCGGCGGCCCCGGCAATCAGAACCAGGGTGGCCCCGGCGGCAAGAAGCAGAAGTTCAACAAGCAGCAGCGCAAGAAGGGCTTTTTCCAGCCCGCCGGTGGCTTTGCCGCTTCCAGCGACGACGATTACGAGCCGCCCGTCTATGACTCGCTCCTCGACGACGAGACGCTCAATTCCGCCGAAGCTTTCGATGCCCTCCGGGCCGAGAAAACCTCCGGTGAGGCCGCAGCCATCAACTTTAACGAGATCAACGGCCTGAACCTGCCGGATCTCGAAGCCCGCGCCCGTGAGCTTGGTGCCGAGTGGGAGGGAGCGCCTTCGAAGAAGAAGCTCCTGCGCGCCATTCTTGAAAAGGCCGGTAAGGACGCCACCCCGGTTCGCGCCCGTGGCATTGTCGAGTTGGCCGAGGACGGCTATGGCTTTCTCGTGTATCAATCCGAGCAATACAGGGTCCTGGCCGAGAGCGCCTTTATCCACAGCAGCTTTATCGAGCGCTACGGCCTCCAGCGTGGACATATCGTGGACGCGCTTCTGCACCCGGCGCGCGAAAACGAGTCCTGCCCCTTTGTCATCGGGATGGAGAAGGTCATGGACGGCGACCCGGAAGCCGTCCAGCACCTGACGCCTTTCACCGAGTTGGTGCCGTACTACCCGCTGGAGCGTATCCTGCTGGAGTGCCCGCCGGACGAGGTGGACTGGGATAACAAGTCCATGCGCATCGTGGACCTGCTCACGCCCATCGGCCTGGGGCAGCGCGGGCTCATCGTGGCCCCGCCGCGTACGGGTAAGACCGTGCTCATGCAGGGCATGGCCAAGGCGATTACGAAAAACCGGCCCAACGTCCACCTGATCATTCTGCTCATCGACGAGCGTCCGGAAGAAGTGACGGACTTCCGCCGCCAGGTGGAATCGGCCGAGGTCATTTGCTCGACTTTTGACGAATCTGCCGAGAGCCACGTGCACGCCGCCGAGATGGTGATCGAGAAATCCCGCCGTATGGTGGAAAGCGGCAAGGATGTGGTCATCCTGCTGGACTCGATCACGCGTCTGGCCCGCGCCTACAACACGCTCATGCCCAGCAGCGGCAAGATCCTCTCCGGCGGTGTCGAAGCCGGGGCCCTGCAAAAGCCCAAGCGCTTCTTCGGCTCGGCCCGTAATATCGAGGGCGGCGGCAGCCTGACCATCCTCGGCACGGCGCTGGTGGATACCGGGAGCAAGATGGATGAGGTCATTTTCGAGGAATTCAAAGGCACCGGTAACATGGAGCTTCACCTCGACCGTGAACTGGTCAACAAACGCATCTACCCCGCGCTCAACTTCGAGAAGAGCGGCACCCGTAAGGAAGAGCTGCTTTACCACCCGCACGAGATGGAGAAAATCTACGGCCTGCGTCGCGCCATGAAGGGCGTCCCCTCGACCGAGGCGATGGAAATGCTCATCAACCGGATCAAGAAGACCAAGACCAATGCCGAGTTCCTCATGACGATGGGACGCTGATTTCCAGGTCAGATTTGTTTCACTTTCAGGCGGAAGGGCTTTTATAGCCTTTCCGCCTTTTTTATGGTAAGAGTATTGGTGGATCGGGTGGGGTGGAAAAACCGCCCCGGAGTGATATTAGCCAGAGCCGGGACCGGATTTTTTTGTCCGGACGGGAAAAATCCTGAAATATGCTCTTTGCAAACGACCGATTTCTTGGCATGTTCGGGCCTTTAACCCTTTGCCCCCCGGTGCAAGTCGCACACTTTAGTGCGAAATATTCTACTTAAAATAGTCCCGTGACGTCCGCAGACGATTTTGTACTCCAACTCCTCCAAGATAAAGCTCTCGTTACCGGCGAGGACGTGGAATCCGCACGTCAGCAGGTCGAGGGCCAGAACGACGGCTCCAGCAATCCGGACTCGGAAACGCTGGATCTGCTGGTCCAGAAGGGCCTGATTACCACTCAGCAGGTGGTGCAGGCCATGGCCGACGAGTTCAGCATGGAGGTTGTCGACTTGAACGATATCCGCGTCTCCCACGAGGCGCTGGAAAAAGTGGACCGCCAGATGGCCACCCGCTACAAGGTCTTCCCGATCGAAGTAGACGGTTCCCAACTGGAACTGGCCACCTCCGACCCGCTGGACGTGGACTCGATCGACAGCATCAGCCACGTCATCAAGATGACGGTCAACGCCCGGCTGGCCCCGCTGGAGGACATCGAGCATGCCATTCAGCAATACTACGAGAGCCCACATGCCGAGGATCTCGGCGAGATGGAGGGCCTCTTCGGGGAGATCGCCGAGGACGGCGATATCAAAATCGACCTGCCGACCGGCGACGAGCAGGGGGTCAAGGAAGAGGAAGCCCCCATCATCCGCTACGTGCACATGCTGATCACCGAGGCGATCAAGCGTCGTGCGTCGGACATCCACCTTGAGCCGCTGGAAAAGCGCTTCCGCGTCCGCTACCGTATCGACGGTGTCCTGCAGGAAGTGGAAAATCCGCCCAAGCGCCTCCAGCCCTCGATCCTTTCGCGCCTTAAGCTGATGGCCAATATCTCCATCGCCGAAAAGCGCATTCCGCAGGACGGTCGTATCCAGATGAAGGCCAGCAATAAGGAGATTGACCTTCGCGTGTCCTCGCTGCCCACGGTTTACGGTGAGTCCATTGTCATGCGTATTCTTGACAAGGAAGGGCTCAACCTCGGGCTCCCCCAATTGGGCTTCTTCAGCGACGACCAGGAGCGCTTCGAGCGCCTCGTGGCCATGCCGGACGGTATTTTCCTCGTCACCGGGCCGACCGGCTCGGGTAAGTCCACCACGCTTTACTCCGCCCTCAACTACGTCAACCACCCTGACCGCAAGATCATCACGGTGGAAGACCCGGTCGAGTACCAGATGAATGGCATTAACCAGGTGCAGGTCCGCAAGGACGTGGGGATGACCTTCGCCGCCGCGCTGCGCTCGATGCTGCGTCAGGCCCCGAACATCATCATGGTGGGGGAAATTCGAGACCTTGAAACGGCGGAAATCGCCGTTAACGCCTCGCTCACCGGGCACATGGTGTTCAGTACCCTGCACACCAACGACGCCCCCAGCGCCGTCACCCGTCTGGTTGACATTGGCATGAAGCCCTTCCTCGTGTCGGCCTCGCTGCGCGGCGTGCTGGCCCAGCGCCTTGTCCGCCGCATCTGCCCGGCCTGTAAGAAGCCGACGATGCTCGAGCCGAAGGAAGTCGCCTCGATGGGGCTCAACCCGGCGCAGTTGAGCGAAGCCACCTTCTATCGCGGCGAGGGTTGCCCGAAGTGCCACGGCACCGGCTACAAGGGCCGTTTCGGTATCTTTGAGATTTTCAATGTTTCCGAGGAAATCCAGCAGATGATCTACGAGGGCCGCACGCTCGTCGAACTGCGCAGCAAGGCCCGCGAGGCCGGCATGCGCACCATGCGCGAAGACGGCTTCCGCAAGGTTTCCGCCGGTATGACCACCCTCGACGAAGTCCTCCACGTCACCGTGGGCGACGCTCCCTGATCTTAATACGACCCCCTGTATACCCCGTAATCACACAGCTCCATGGGCTACGAAATGAACGATCTGCTCAACCTCATGGTGGAGGAGGGCGCTTCCGACCTGCATTTGCATGTCGGCCAGCCGCCAACTCTGCGCACGGGCGGATCGATGGTGCCAGTGGACGGGCCGGCGCTTCAGTCCGACGACACCGAGGAGCTGATGCGGGCCATTACCTCTGAGGACAACCAGCAGAAGGTGAAGACCCGGGGGGGGGCGGATTTTGGCTTTTCCTTTCAGGATGATTCGCGTTTCCGCGTCTCCGTGCTCAAATCGAAGGGCCACTACGGCATCGTCCTGCGCCAGATCCCGAGCAAGTTCTTCGACCTGCGCGAGATCGGCCTGCCCGACCGGATCAAGGATCTCCTGCGCCGCACCCGCGGGCTCATCCTCGTCACCGGTCCGACCGGCTCGGGCAAATCCACCACGCTCGCCTCGATGGTCAACTGGATCAACGAGAACCGCGACGGCCACATCATCACGGTGGAGGACCCGATCGAGTATTACCACTCGCACAAGAAGTGCCTCGTTACTCAGCGTGAGGTCGGGGTGGACGTGCCGAGCTTTGCCGAGGCCATTCGGGGGGCGTTGCGCCAAGACCCCGATGTCATCCTCGTGGGCGAAATGCGCGATCTGGAGACGATCGAGGCTGCCGTTTCCGCCGCCGAGACCGGGCACCTCGTCTTTGGCACGCTGCACACCACGGGCGCAGCCCGCACGGTTGACCGCATCGTGGACGCCTTTCCCGCCGAGACCAAGGATCAGGTGCGTACCCAGCTCGCCTCAACCCTGGTCGCCGTGATCTCCCAGGTGCTCTGCCGCCGCGTCGGTGGCGGACTCATCGCCGGGTACGAGATCATGATCACGACCGATTCCATTTCAGCCCTCATTCGCGAGAACAAGACCTACCGCATCGCATCCGACATCCAGACAGGCGGGAGCCTGGGGATGATCACGCTCGATGCGCATTTGCTGAGCTTGTTTAATCGCGGGTACATCTCCGCCGAGACTTGCCTGGAAAAATCCCAGCTTCCGGCGGAAATGGCCAAAAAAGTACAGTCCATTAAAACCACCGGAGTTGCCAGTTAGCCACCCAAGATGTTCGAAGACCACAACGATACCATCCACGAAATCCTGCGTCAGAGCGACCAGCTCGACAACGCGCAGCTCGAGGAAATCAACAACGCCCACCTCGCCACCGGCAAGTCGCTGGCCGAGGCCGTCATCGACTCCGGCCTGATCGAGCGGGCCGAGCTGCTTGAGATGGTCGCCGACTACCTCCAGTACGAGTACCTGCCCGTGCCCCCGCAGTCGATTCCCGAGGATGTCGCCCGCATGGTCAAGCCCGCCGTGGCCCGCATGTACGCGGTGGTGCCGATCCGGGCCGATGAGCAGTCGGTGGACCTGCTGGCCAAGGACCCCTTTAACAATAACATCATCGACGACCTGACCTTCTCGCTGAGCAAGGACATTAATCTGGTCGTGACCGATCCGGACTATCTCGACAACCTCCTGATCGGCACCTACGGCGATGAAGACTCCTCCATCGACGACCTGTTGGAGGAAATCGCCAGCAGCGAGCCGGAAGCTCACGGCGATGAAGACATGAGCGAGACGGCGCTGGCCACGATGGCCAACGAGACGCCGATCATCCGTTTCGTCAACCTCGTGCTCCAGCAGGCCATTCGCGACAAGGCCTCGGACGTTCACTTCGAGCCCTTTGAGGACCAGTTCCGTATCCGCTACCGCATCGACGGCGCGCTCTACGAAATGGCCCCGCCCCCGAAGAGCCTGGCCACACCGGTTATTTCCCGCGTCAAGGTGCTCTCGAACCTCAACATCGCTGAGCGCCGTATCCCGCAGGACGGTCGTATCAAAATGACCATCGCGGGTCGTCCGGTTGACCTGCGCGTTTCCACGCTGCCCACGCAGTTCGGTGAGAGTGTGGTGCTCCGCGTGCTCGACAAGTCCGTCGTCAACCTCGACCTGGAGCAGCTCTCCATGCCCGAGGACGTGCTGGCCAATATCCGCGATCTGGTTGCCCGCCCGAACGGCATCTTTATCGTGACGGGGCCGACCGGCTCCGGCAAGACCACGACTCTGTACTCCGCGCTGCGCGAGGTGAACAAGACCGAGATCAAGATCCTCACTGCCGAGGACCCGGTCGAGTACGAGATCGACGGCATCATGCAGGTCGCGATCAACCACACCGTCGGTCTGACCTTCGCCGCGGCCCTGCGCTCCTTCCTGCGTCAGGACCCGGACAAGATCATGGTTGGTGAGATCCGCGACCTTGAAACGGCCCAGATCGCTGTGCAGGCCTCGCTGACGGGGCACGTCGTGCTCAGCACGCTGCACACCAACGACGCCGCCGGGGCCGTCACCCGTATGATCGACATGGGGCTGGAGCCGTTCCTGATCTCGGCCTCGGTCGAGGGCATTCTCGCCCAGCGCCTTGTCCGTCGCATCTGCCCGACCTGCAAGACCGCCTACGAGCCCGACCAGGAGCTGATCGATGTGCTCGGGGCTGACCCGCTCGACATCGCAGACAAGCACTTCTACTACGGTCGCGGCTGTCCCGAGTGCAGCCAGACCGGCTATCGCGGACGCCAGGGTCTCTTCGAGATGCTTTCCGTCACCGACCAGATCCGCGAGCTGATCACGAATCGCGCTCCCACGCTCGTCTTGCGCCAAAAAGCGCTGGAGCAGGGCATGCGCACTCTTCGCGATGACGGCTTGCGTAACATCTTTGATGGTGCAACCACGATCGAGGAAGTGTTAAAATACACCTAAACCCACCGCCTTTGAGCGAACCGGGCTTCCCGAAAAAGGGGGCTTGTTTTCGTCCCCTAAATGGCTTTTTATCTGAATCTTCGCTCGTTTCACCGTAACAGAATCTCCCTATCCCATGCCCAAATTCAACTATACCGCAATTGATGCCTCCGGTAAGCAAAAGACCGGTAAGATCGTAGCCAACAGCGAGGACGAGGCCAACAGCAAGCTCTCCGCCAGCGGCCTGATGGTGAGCAAGCTGAGCGTCGCCACCGGTGGCCCGGCCCGTAAAGGCCCTACCGGCAAAGCCGCCGCCAAGCCCAAGAAGGCCAGTGGCATCAACTTCGGCAAGGCGATCAACGAAGAAGGCCTGACCATTTTTACCCGCCAGTTGGCGACCCTGCTCCAGGCCGGTCTGCCCCTGCTGCGAAGCCTTGAGGTCATGATCCGTCAGGAGAAAAACCCGCGCTTCCGCGACATCCTCAGCGCCATCGCTGACAACGTTCGCTCCGGTAACAACCTTTCCGATGGCCTTGCCCAGCACCCGAAGGTGTTCGAGCCCATTTACATTAACATGATCCGCGCCGGTGAGGCTGGCGGTGTGCTCGACGTGGTGCTCTCCCGTCTGGCCCGTTTCATGGAAAAGAACCTCAAGACGAAGAAAAAGGTCAAGTCCGCCATGATCTATCCGTTGGTGGTTGTGGCCGTAGCCGTGATTATCGTCGCCCTGCTGCTGATCTTCATCGTCCCGCGCTTCCAGAAAATCTTCTCCGACATGCTTGGAGGGGCCGAACTGCCCTTGTTGACCCAGATCGTGATCAATATCAGTAATGTGATCACACCGAAGAGCTTCCTCAGCGCGGGTATCATGGTCGGTGTCATTATCGCCCTGGTGGTTGGCTTCCGTTACGTGGTCAAGACTGGTCCCGGGCGCAAGATCATCGACTGGCTCGCGCTGAACACTCCGAAGATCGGGGAACTCTCCAGCAAGGCTGCGGTGTCGCGCTTCACCCGTACCTTTGGGACGCTGCTCTCCTCCGGGGTGCCGATCCTGCAGGCGCTCCAGATCACCCGCGACATTATCGGCAACTCCATCCTCAGCAACGCTCTCGACCGCGTGCACGACCGTGTGCGTGACGGTGAACCGCTGGCCGCTCCGCTTGAGCAGCAGCGCGTGTTCCCCACCATGGTCACGAGTATGATCGACGTGGGTGAGGAAACCGGCGAGCTCCCCGAGATGCTCAACCGCATCGCCGACAACTACGACGACGACGTGGATAACGCCGTGAACAGTATCACATCGATTATCGAGCCGATCATGATCGTTATGCTCGCGCTTGTGGTCGGTACGATCGTTATCGCGCTGTTCCTGCCGATTATTGAAATCATCAAGCAACTGACCTCCTAGCAGGCAGCGCTTCCGATTTATTCCTTTGCCAAACAAAAGGCCGTCTCGTCGTGAGGCGGCCTTTTTCTGTGAGGAGGGGAAGAAAAAACTGTGCCTCTGAAGGGACGGGAAGAGGGCGGGGCCTACCATGCTCGTCAGGCCACCATCGTGGGCTGCTGACTGCCTGGGCCAGAGAAAATGCGGTACTCAGTAATAGCTAGAAAAATCTTTTTTGAGGGGTTTGGGCCATGTCTGCGTTTAGATGGACATAGATGGACCGAAGCCGACGTAGAAAAACGCTGAAGATAGTGTTGGGCCTGGCCTTGAGCGTGGGGTTGGTCAACCCCCTGTTGGAGGCCGACGAGGCGCCAGGAAACCCGCAGTTGTCGGGGCTGGAGGACTACCTGAGACAGGCGATGGCTGCGAACCCGCAATTGGACGCCTTTGAGCGACGCTATGATGCCGCCATGCAGCGCATCCCACAGGCGTCGGCCTTACCCGATCCGATGTTTCAGGTGACGCACTTTGTGGAGTCGGTTCAGACGCGGACCGGCCCGCAGGAGAATATCTTCATGCTCAGCCAGAAAATCCCCTGGTTTGGAAAATTGAGTAGTCGGGAGAATGCCGCCTCAGCCGAAGCGCAGGCACTCTGGTTCGCCTATCAAAGCCAGCAACTGATGCTGGCCCGGACGGTCTCGGTGGCATTTTACGAGTACGGCTATATGGAGGAGGCGATCCGGATTACTGAGGAGAATCTGAACCTTCTGCGCAAGCTTGAGCCCATCGTCGAAGAAAAGGTGAGGGGAGGAGACAAGATCAATGCTCTCCTGCGTTTGAAGGTTGAGATCGGGAAGATCGATGACCGTCTGCAATCCCTGCGGCAAAAAAGGGTGGGCCAGTCGGCCAGGCTGCGCGAACTGCTCGCCCTGCCGGGAACTGACTTGCTACCCTGGCCAGAATGGACAGCGCCGGAAATGATTACTCTCGATGGTCCTTCTCTGGTCGCAGCGATTGAGGCTAACAACCCCGATCTGCAAATGCTGGAGCGCAAGATATCCAGCGCGGAGGCGCGCCGGGAGATTGCCCGCCTGGAAAGCTATCCGGACATTACCCTGGGTTTTAACTACATCCAGACGGGCGACCCGGTGGTCAACCCGAATACGCCCGACGCCGGACAGGACCCCTGGGGCTTCACGGTCGCGGTGAATATCCCCATCTGGTTCGACAAATACGATGCCGCCAAGGCCGAAGCCCTGGCCAACCAGCGCTCTTATGAAAGCGAGTACGACAACCGCTCCAATGCCCTTCGCGCGGAACTGTCCGCGAGCCTGGCCAGCCTGAAGGACGCGAACCGCCGCCTCCGGCTCTACGGCGAGGATTTGCTGGGGCTGGCCAGGCAGGCCGTGGAAAACAGCCGTTCGGACTATGAGAGCGGGCGCATCGGTATTCTTGATGTGATCGACAGCGAGCGTTCACTGCTCGACCTGCAACTGCTTTACTGGAGGGCTGCGGCCGATGCCTGGCAGCAGCGCATCACCATTCAGGCCCTGGCCAATCTGCCCATTTTAGGAACCTTTCACGCAACGCAGAACGATGAATAAAAAACTGGTTTTCACTCTTGGAGGAACGACCGCGGCGGCCCTGATCGTTGGGATTATTATCGGGCGGATGATTTCAGGTGGCACGCCGGAACATGCTCCGGCCTCCGCCAGCCATGTCGTGGCGGAAACGGCTGATGATGCAGAAAAGCCGACTGTCTGGACCTGCTCGATGCACCCGCAAATCCGCCAGCCGGAGCCGGGCCAATGCCCGATTTGCGGCATGGATCTTATTCCGCTGGTCGAAGACGCCGGCGCCGATGACGGACCCCGCGTTCTGAGCATGAGCGAGTCCTCGCGGGCGTTGGCGGATATTCAGACCTCGGAGGTGAGCCAGGAATACCCCGAGGCGGATATTCGCCTGGTCGGCAAGCTGGCCTACGACGAGACCCGGGAAAAGTCCCTGACCGCTCGCTTCCCGGCACGGATAGATGAGCTGTTCGTCAATTTTACGGGCATTCGCGTGAAGGCGGGCGACCACCTGGCTGTGGTTTACAGCCCTGAACTGCTGACGGCGCAGCGAGAGTTGCTGACCGCGTACCGGGCCGATCCTGATAGCTCGATCACCCGTGCCGCCCGAGATAAATTACAGCTCTGGGACTTGCTGCCCGAGCAGGTAGACGCCATCATTGACAGCGGAGAAGCCAAAGCTCACTTCGAACTGAAAGCTCCCATCAGCGGCGTGGTTGTCGCGAAGAACGTGAAGGAGGGCGATTATGTCAAGACCGGTGAGCCCCTTTTCAAGATCGTCGATTTGAGCGAACTGTGGGCCTTTCTGGATGCCTATGAGACGGACCTGCCCTGGCTGCGTTACGGGCAGGCAGTGTCCTTTACCGCCGAGGCGATTCCTGGTGAAACCTTTCAGGGGCAGATTGCGTTTATCGAACCCGAGGTTAACCGTAAAACGCGCACGATTCCTGTGCGGGTCAATGTGCCGAACCCGGACGGACGCCTGAAGCCGGGCATGTTTGTGCGTGCCGTGGTCAAGTCCCGCCTCGCCGAAGACGGCAAGGTCTATGCGCCGGAGTTCGCGGGCAAGTGGATCAGCCCGATGCACCCGGAGATTGTTAAAGATGGCCCCGGCGAGTGCGATGTGTGCGGCATGGACCTTGTCCCTGCTGAGCAACTCGGTTACGTGGACAACGCCACCGAATCCGCGCCTGTCGTTGTCCCGTCCTCGGCCGTGTTGCGCACCGGCAAGCGCGCCGTCGTTTATGTGGAAAAACCGAACGTGGAGCGCCCCACCTACGAGGGCCGCGAGATCGTGCTTGGACCCCGTGCCGGGGACAACTACGTCGTCGTCGCCGGGCTGGACGCCGGGGAGCGAGTAGTCACCAACGGGGCTTTCAAGATCGATAGCGCCCTGCAAATCCAGGCCAAACCCAGCATGATGAACCCGGAAGGCGGCGGCCTCATGCCCGGCCACAACCACGATGGTCCGGCAACGGGCGCAAACCGAGCGTCTGCACACGTTGAGACTGTCATACTGGAGGTTCCCGCCCGGAAGCTTCCCGCGCTGATTGAGCCCTATCTGGAAATGGAGGATGCGCTTGCTTCCGACGATCTGAACGCGGCCAAAGCGCAGGCCAAGGCGATGATGGCCATCACCGGACACAGTGGCAGTCTGCCGGAGTTACTGCATGAGATGCTCGCTGCCGAAACCCTGGACGCCTTTCGCGTCCCCTCCTTTGAAAAGCTCTCCCATGTCCTCATCGCCACCGCGAAGAAAACTCCTCAGGTGTTGGAGCAGCCGCTGCTTGTGATGGTTTGCCCGATGGTGAACAACAACACCGGGGCCGAATGGCTGCAAGCCACCGAACCACTGCGTAACCCGTACTTCGGTGCAGCCATGCTGAGCTGTGGCGAAGTGAAGGAAAAGATCGAGAGCAACGCTCAGGACCACGCAGGCCATGAGTAAGAAAACATCTTTTAATCCCATCAACGGCCTGATCCGGTTTTGCCTGGAGAACAAGCTGGTCGTCATGCTCTTCACCGTGGTCCTGATCCTGTGGGGCGTGGCCGTGGCGCCCTTTGACTGGGAGTCGGATATCCTGCCGCGCGACCCGGTCCCGGTGGATGCCATCCCCGACATTGGCGAGAACCAGCAAATCGTTTTCACCGAATGGATGGGGCGCTCACCGCAGGACATTGAGGATCAGATCACCTACCCGCTGACGACCGCCCTGCTCGGGCTGCCCGAGGTCAAGACGATCCGGAGCTACTCAATGTTCGGGTTTTCATCGATCTACATCATCTTCAAGGAGGACGTGGAGTTTTACTGGACGCGCAGCCGCATCCTGGAAAAGCTCAATAGTCTGCCTTCCGGCACCTTGCCGCAGGGGGTCTCGCCCCAGCTTGGACCGGATGCCACCGCCCTGGGGCAGGTTTTCTGGTACACGCTCGAAGGCCGTGCCCCGGACGGCAAACCGGCGGGCGGCTGGGACCCGGAGGAACTGCGTAGCGTGCAGGACTGGTATGTCCGCTACGCCCTTCAGGGCGTGGACGGCGTGGCCGAGGTGGCCTCCATCGGTGGCTACGTCAAAGAGTATCAGGTGGACGTCGATCCCGACGCTTTACGGACCTATAACATATCGCTTCAGGAGGTCTTCGATGCCGTGCGTGGCAGTAACCTCGACGTGGGCGCCCGGACGATTGAAATCAACGCCGCCGAATACGTCATCCGCGGCCTCGGGTTTATCAAGAATCTGGACGACCTGCGCAAGACCGTTGTTACCCAGAGGGACAATGTGCCTATAACGCTGGATCAACTGGCCCAGATCCAATATGGCCCGGCGCTACGCCGGGGCGCTCTCGACAAGGCGGGCGCGGAAGCGGTGGGCGGGGTCGTTGTCACCCGATTCGGAGAAAATCCGCTGGCCGTGATCAAGCGCGTCAAAGACAAGATCAAGGACATCTCACCCGGCTTGCCGAAAAAGATCCTCGCCGACGGTACGGTCAGCCAGGTGGAGATCGTACCTTTCTACGACCGCGCCGGTCTTATCTACGAAACGCTCGGGACGCTGGAGGATGCCGTCCGCCAGCAGATTCTTGTCACGATCATTGTGGTCGTGCTCATGGTGCTGCATCTGCGAAGCGCCGCACTCATTTCCGGCGTGCTGCCACTGGCCGTGCTGTTCGCTTTCATCGGGATGAAGCTCTTTGGGGTGGACGCCAACGTGGTCGCCCTCTCCGGGATCGCCATCGCCATCGGGACTATTGTGGACATGGGGGTGGTGCTGATCGAAAACATCCTCAAACATCTCGACGACTCGGCCCCGGACGAGAATCGTCTGGAGGTCGTCTACCGCGCCTGCGCCGAGGTCGGAAGCGCCGTGGTGACAGCGGTGTTGACGACCGTTATCAGCTTTTTGCCGGTCTTCACGATGGAGGCGGCCGAGGGCAAGCTGTTCCGCCCCCTGGCCTACACCAAGACCTTCGCGCTGATCGGCTCGATTGTGGTGGCGCTTACGATTATTCCGCCGCTGGCACACTGGTTCATTGCCGGGCGCTATAAATCTACGTGGTCAAAATACGGCCTCTGGGGTGGCATTGGCGTGATCGGCCTGCTGGGGGCGCTGCTGGTCAGTTGGTTCCCGGGCTGGCTGGGGTTGCTTATGGTTGTGGTTGCCAGCTTTCACCTGGCGGGATCAGCCATCCCGCAAAAGGTACGCAAGGGCGTTTTCTTCGCCTTCAATTTCATCGTGGCCGTACTGGTTGCGGTATGGTTGGCGGCGGACTGGAAGCCGCTCGGCCCTGAGCAGCATCTGCATAACATTCTCTTTGTACTGATTGCCGTGGGCGGCCTGCTCGGCTTCTTCCTGCTCTTTATCAGGTTTTATGCACGGATGCTGACCTTCCTCTTGCGGTTCAAGGCCGCTTTCATCGCCCTGAGTTGCCTGATCGTTGCCTTTGGCTTCACCGTCTGGATGGGGTGGGGTAAGGTCGTTGGCTGGTTGCCGGAGTCCATCCGCCAATCGAGGCCCTACGTGGCGATGGCCCATGCTGTACCGGGCTTGGGCAAGGAGTTCATGCCCGCCCTGGACGAAGGCTCCTACCTGCTCATGCCCACGACCATGCCGCATGCCTCCATCGGCGAGGTCATGGACGTACTAAGTAAGCAGGACATGGCCATCAACGCCATCCCTGAAGTCGAGAACGCGGTTGGAAAACTGGGACGCGTGGAAAGTCCGCTCGACCCGGCGCCCATCTCAATGATCGAAACCATCATCTCCTATAAGTCCGAGTACATCACCGACGAGAACGGGCGCATCCTCACTTTCGCCTATGACAAGGGCGCCGGAGCCTTCGAGCGCGACGAGGCCGGGGAGTTGATCCCCGACAAAGACGGGCGACCCTACCGCCAATGGCGCGACCAGATCAAGAGCCCCGATGACATCTGGGACGAGATCGTCAAGGCCGCGACCATCCCCGGGACGACCTCGGCTCCCAAGCTCCAGCCGATAGCGGCGCGCATCGTCATGCTCCAGAGCGGCATGCGCGCTCCTATGGGCCTGAAAGTCTTCGGCCCGAACCTGGAGACACTGGAGAAGGTGGCCCTGGAGATCGAGGCATACCTGAAGCAGGTACCGTCCATCAAAGCCGAGGCCGTGCTGGCTGACCGCATCGTGGGCAAGCCCTATCTGGAAATCGATATCGACCGTGACGCCATCGCCCGCTACGGCATCAAAATCAAAACCGTGCAGGACGTGATCGAGGTCGCCATCGGCGGCAAGCCGATCACCCAGACTGTGGAAGGGCGCGAGCGCTACCCGGTTCGTGTGCGCTACATGCGCGAGCTTCGCGACACGATCGAGTCAATAGAGGACATCCTTGTCGCCGCGCCTGATGGGACCCAGATTCCGCTCCGTGAACTGGCGAGCATCGACTACGTGCGCGGCCCGCAGGTCATCAAGAGTGAGGACACTTTCCTCGTCGGCTACGTCATTTTCGACAAGCGCGAGGGCTACGCCGAGGTGGAAGTCGTCGAGCAGGCTCAGCAGTTTATTCTCGATAAAATCGACAGCGGCGAACTGGTCATCCCCGCCGGGGTCAGCTACAAGTTCACCGGCAACTACGAGAACCAGGTGCGCGCCGAGAAAAGGCTCCGCATTGTCCTGCCCATCGCCCTTTTCGCGATCTGGCTGATCCTGTACTTCCAGTTCAAGCGTATATCCACGACGCTGCTGGTCTTCTCCGGTATTCTTTTCGCCTGGTCCGGTGGCTTTATCTTGATCTGGCTGTACGGCCAGCCCTGGTTCCTGGACTTCAGCCTCTTCGGGCATAACCTGCGGGAGCTGTTCCAGATGGGCACGGTTAACCTCAGCGTGGCCGTATGGGTCGGATTCCTCGCGCTCTTCGGCATCGCCACGGACAACGGCGTTATCGTTTGCACCTACCTTCAGCAAATCTTCCGCGAAAAAAATCCTCAAAGTCTTGAGGAAATCCGCGCCGCCACCGTCGAGGCGGGTGACCGCCGTGTGCGACCGGCCATGATGACCAGCGCCACCACCATTCTTGCGCTCATGCCGGTGCTCACTTCGGTCGGACGCGGCTCAGACATTATGGTGCCCATGGCGATTCCTTCCTTCGGCGGTATGCTGCTGGCCATCCTCACCATCTTCGTAGTGCCCGTGCTTTACTGCGGGATGGCCGAAATCTCACACTCATTAGCGCGGTTTAAATAGAGTCGTAGCCGCCTGCTCAAAGACCGAATGGCTAAATAGTTAAATGGCTAATTGTTCTTTTCTACGTTTCGCATCCAACAATTAGCAATTAGCCATTCAAATACTGTGACCACAGCATTTTTTTGAAACGCTCTAAAACTCAAATCAACCCGATCATGAAAACCAAAAACATCCTGGCCCTCGGGCTTTCGCTCCTGTTAACGAATCTGCTTCACGCGGGCGATGAAGTCCTTGCGCCGGGCTTTGTCAGTGCACTCGTCCCCGGCTACTTGAGCATCGAAAAAGGCCTCGCGGCGGACGATCTCCCGGCTGCCCAAAAAGGAGCCAAGGGCTTCCTCGCCGTCATGGATAAAGCGCCTGATGCGAGCAAAGGTGCCGGGCGAGCAGACGAGCACCTAAGCAAGCTCGCGCAGGCGATAGCCGGGGCCAAGGATCTAGCCGCTGCCCGTGAAGCTTTCCAGGGCCTTTCGGTCGGAATGGAACGCCTGATTACGCATGTCGGTGTGAGCGATGACTCCAGCCTGTACCTGCTCCACTGTCCAATGGCTTTCGACGGTAAGGGAGCTAGCTGGATTCAGGACGACAAGAGCGTGGCCAACCCTTATTACGGCCAGAAGATGCTGCGCTGCGGTAGCGTCCAGAAACAAATTGCTGGTGAAACCTCTGAGATGAACGCCCTTGGTCGGCCCCCTGTTTTCGTACCAGCACGATGAGACACTGGTTGGGTATGCTTATGTTGGTTGTATTGTGGCTTGAGGGAGTGCTTGGTGCAGAGAGCCCGTAGGGCGAACGGAGCCAAGCACTCCCTTGGCTTGCTACCAGAGTTTGGCAAAGGCGTCGGGGGATATAAAGCCCAAACGACTATGCGGATGCTGGCAGTTATATTTACGTTGCCAGTTTTCGATAACGACGCGCGCTTGAGTCACAGAGAGGAACCACTCCTGCTTGAGGCATGTCTTCGCTGTGCTCGAGTGTCGCCGCGCTTGTCAGCACAGGTTCGGTACGTCCTGCAAGCGGTTGTGGAAGCTCTCCACCTGCGGGTTTTGCCAGGGCGAGCCCGGCTCAATAAAGAGGGTTTTGATGTGTTTGGATTCCAGGTAATCCTTGGTCGTCGTGGCGATAAACTCCGGCCCGTTATCGGATCGGATGTGCCCCGGGCTTACCATTTTTTGCGTTCACCTGCTCCAGAACTTTGATGTTCAACAACTGGTCGGGTTCTACCCGCCAGTGTCTCAAACGCAATGGTACGGTTCTAGGAGGTCACGCCACATGTTGAAGTCCTGCCACATCCAAGGGACCGACCACGGTCATTTCCATATGTCTTTGAGTGATAATGCCGCTTTATCCACATTCGATGAGGCGTTTATGTCGTGACGCCAACGGTTTGGAGTTACGTTAAATTCCTTTTTGAACGATCGGCAGAAATCTGTTGCGGTTTGGAAACCACATTGTTCCGCAATTTGATCCAGCGTATCGGAGGTCGTCGATAGTAATTGGGCGGCTCGCTGCATACGTAGTTTTATGAATATGGGCTTAGGGCTTTTTCCGAATTCTTCGTAAAAATGTCTTCGTAGCTGAGTTGGTGAGACATGCACAATGCCTGCGATGTCCGATAGCGAAGGGGACTCGTCGATGTGCTCGGAAAACCAGGCGACCGCGTCAACAACGCGCTGTCTTCCTATGTTGTCGAGGGGGGTGACTTTCTCAAATTTGAATTCTCGCAGTGCCAGCATCGACAATTGCAATAGCGCCAACTCAAATGCCAATGATGATAGTTCGGTCGGCCCGTCGAAATGTGGTTTGATCTCTTCGGCGATTTTCTTCACCTGCTGAAGCAGTTCTTCACTAAGTGTTTGCCAGTATAAACCATGCTTCGTTACGACTTTCCGCAATAAATCGGAGACATGGGAGAAGTGAAAGGCTGCCCGGAAGCATGAAGGTTTACTTGCTATTAATACGTACTTGGTATCTGGGGGTATTATAAAGAAATTGGCGGATTTTGAGATTTCAGGGGACCCTTTTTTCGGCGTAGTTAGTTTGGGGCGCAAACTTCCGTCAAACGACACTAAAAATATCCAATTGTATCGAATAGAGGCTACATCCGGGAGCAATCTAAAGTCACGATGACCATAATTAAAGTGTCTTAGCATAACGAGAATTATTTACAGAATGAAGCGCCTTGTCAAAAATAACCCTTATGGATATGTCCGAGATGCACAAGAGGTTAAGAGGCCGCTATATATGCTTTTCAGGGGACTTCGGTTAGCCTCAAGGATCCCGGAGAAATATTTTGCAATCCCGCATGAGTACAGCAACTCGTTCTTGCAAAAGGCGGGTAAGCGGAGTGCCCTATTTTATGCCGCTTTGAGAGTTTAGCTTAGCAGGCGCGAGATGAGCGTGCGGAGTTAAGCGTTCCTCTGTTCGTTCCCGATTCTTTCGGGGATAAATAATCTCCGATCCCTGATGCCCCCAGTTCGGCCACCGCAAGCCTACTGGAACATCCCTTCTCTAGGGTAACAGACCTTGCCACAGCTGGTCTCCTTTTAAAAAAAGCAGGTATTGGCAGTCCGAAAAGACATCCAATACCTGCCTAAATGGCACAATAGCTCCATCCTTAATCGTTACATGTGCTATTTTGCAGCCGGGATTAGTTGGGCCTAGCTGCTGCGTGACATAATCTCGACCCCCTCCATGCCGCTTGGAGGGATTTATGGCGAGAGCCGTAATTTTAGAACATATCAGCAACAGTCGTTGGAGGCATCGGTGCTTTTCAGGTAAGCTATCGGCCTAGCGCAGGCACTTGACGCCAATGGCTTCAAGCTCTTGTCGGATGGTATCAACCTTTGCTTGCGAGAGCGGACGCAGGGGTCTGCGAATGAGGGGACTGGAGAGCTTGCCCATCAGCCAGCGTGCGCATTTCATGCGTTGGTGCGCCTCGCTGCTGGGCTCTCCGAAACTGTAGATAATTCGGGCCAAGGGATCGACCAGAGCCTGAGCCTTGCGGGCCCCGGCAAGGTCGCCATTGAGCGCGGCGTGTGCCAACTGAACGATCAGTTCAGGAGCAAATCCGGCAAAGCCCACAAGCGCGCCGTCGGCCGCCTCCAGTAAGGTGGCCAAGAGATATTCGTCATGGCAGGTGATGATCGGCTTGTCCGGCTCAATTTCCTTGAGTTTCTCGTAGTCGTAGCGGCAACGGGCCATTTCTCGCGTCCCCATCTTGATCCCTACGACTTGCGGGATCTTGATCATTTCCTTCATCTCATCGAGCGTATAGCCGGCCTTTGTCCAGGCCGGATATTGGTGCACCATGATATTGATATTGGCACCTTCAGCCACGTCGCGCATGAATCCGATGGCCGTCTCGCTTGATCGGCCAAACCGGAGCCAGTGGTGCGGCGGCATGAGCAGGATGGCATCCGCTCCGGCTTCCTTGGCTGCGATGGCATGCTCTATCGCTTCGAGGCTTCCTTCGGCGCTCAAGCCGGAAATGACTTTTTTTCCGTTCGCCACTTCGGCAGCGATGCGGGTTACGCGGGCCCTTTCCTCTGGCAGGAGCGACATGATCTCTCCGGTGTGGCCATTTGTCACTATCCCCTTGATGCCGTCTACGGCGATAACGTCTTTCAGGTAGGAGCGAAGTCCTTCTTCATCTATCGACTCATCGTCATGAAACGGGCAGAGTGTCGCCGCGAAGACGCCCGCCCATGGATGGGTCTTCCAGTTATTTTCTACCTGTGGTGAATATTGTACTTGATTCGATTTCATGATTATTAAAGTGCAGCCTGCGAACTGGTTTTATTGTTAACTATTTAATGTATTTTATAGTATATAATATTACTATAAATTTAAATATGAACCTTTATCGCAGCGGGCCGATTTGTTTTTACTATGTGCTTACCGGGGACAGACCTTCAGGCTTACGGGCGGCGACGGCGGATGAAAGTAATCGTCAATGCTCCCAGGCCAATGAGCATGGCGGAGGTTGAGGGTTCTGGCACGACTTTCAGGATGCCGGACGTGGCTAGCGCGGACGTGTCCCAATAGAGGCCATCACCAAGATCGATACCTTCGATCAAGGTAAAGGAGCCGGTAATCGTATCCCAGCCGCTAAGTATCGTGATCGTGTCTCCGAGCATCGCCGTATAGCCGGTGTTATCGATGATCAGGGTCCCATCCAGGTTTAATGTGTTGGCTCCGTCTCCGGCTAACTGGTCGTATTCGCCCGCAGAAGCCCCGGTGACTTCAATGTTGACCTCAGCGGTGGACTCCAGGGTAACATTATCCACGAAGGTCAGAGTGCCGGCGCTGTTGCCCGGAGTGAGGATGCCCGCAATGCTGGTGTTACCTCCGATGATGCCCGAGCCGCCGAGTGTGGCACCGGAAAGAACGACGAAGTCGCCTGAGGCCGCGGATTGGTCGCCGTTGACGATCAGGGTGCCATCCGACACGCTGGTGCCGGCTGTGTAGGTGTTCGCGCCGCCCAAGGTCAGTGTTCCCGCCCCTTGTTTATTAAAGCCGGCAGCGTCTCCGGTATAATCGCTGATGACACCGTTGATAGTCGTGTTGTTTTCGATAGTAAGAGTACGCAAGGCTCCGCCGGCATACGCAATCCTGACATCCGCATTTGTGGTCAAGTTACTTCCGGTGAAGCTGACGTTACCGATCAATCTGATGGAGCTGTTGGTGAGGGTTCGGGCGCCGACGCTATTGATTATACCGCCGTTCAGGATCAATTCCCCTGTCCCCAAAGCACCGTCAGCTTCTAGCGAGAGAGTGGTTGTATTCCCGTTGAGCAGCAATTGAGAGACGAAGGTATTCGTGGTCTGGAACACCACGGTTCCGTTACCATCGACGGTGAGCCTTGAGTTCACATTCGTGCTCACGTCATATAAGGTTCTTTGGAGCACGAGCGTCGATCCGGAGGTCACGGTCCAGGCTTGTTGGCCCTGGCCCATGTTCATGCGGATCGGGGCGTCAATGGTGTTGGTTCCACTGGTCTGGCCTGTCGTGTTGATGCCCTTATTGCCGAGGGTGATTATGCTGCCGTCGCTGTCTAGGGTCCAGCCGCCGGTTTCAGTTAAAAACTGGATGCCACCTATATCCGCGCCTGTAGAGAGGTAGGGTTGGTTGGCCGTGGTCGTGCCGGAGAATATCGCAAGGTCGAAGCTTCCCGGCACTCCGTTCGTCCAATTGGCGATATCATTATAAACCGTGCTGTTGGCACCGGTCCAGGTAGAGTCTGCGGCAGGGGAGGGGGTGGCCGATAGCGCCAGCAAGAGAGCGCTTCCGAGTGAGGCAGTTGAAATAAACCTAACGGGATATTTTCTTTTCATAGGTGATTATGGGGTTTTGGTTTGAGTTCCAACGCTGGTAACAAAACTCAGTGAACGAATACTAGTGGATTTCCCCAATTTCGTCATCAGCATAAGAAATCAGTGAATTGGTATTTTCAACCATGGGTATTTCGCTCAATAGGAGGCACTTCCCGTGAGGTGACTGTCATTGGAAACCTATTGGGAAGGTTATGTTTACCCTGTCGCCCGTGTTTATGAGAATGCACGATCTTGGCTTCAGACACAGGGGGAGTCTGGGTTTATGGGGAGAAGTGACGTAAAATGAGTATTCTATGGCAGATGATTGCTATATTAAAAACGTCATACTGGTGGTAGAATGTGCCTGCCCTTATGTAGTCCGGTATGCTCGGTGTCGGCCTGACCAGCCCCGAAAAGTTGCCCGATTAACATCTTATAATTCGCATGTCCGTTGCCTGATTTTTGAGTTGCCTAAGCTTGCCTCTATGAACTTTCCCATCCATCTGGTCCTAGATGAAATTGACTGGGATCCGCGCCGGGCGTTGCCTGTGGCGCAAGGTCTCGGAATACGTACCTATACGCTGCGTATGATTAATCAGCGGCGCTACCCGGATGTGCCCGAGGAGGAGCATCGCTGGCTGGAAAGTTTGCGCAAAGGCGGAGTTTGCCGCTTCGATGTGATCTCCCCTGGTATTAATAAGGGCCTCTTTGACGAAAAGGACATCGGTCGGGTCATCAATGAAGCGTTCCCCAAATGCCTGGCGGCAGCTCGACGAATCGGTGCGAAAGATATTTCGCTCTTTTCCTGGGCCAAAGCTCTGGGGGCCCTCCCTCCGAGCACGGCGGGAGGGCTCAGTCCATCCGCCCCGGTGAAAGCCATTTGCGCCGCATTGCGTCAAATGGCTGACATGGCGGCCAGGGCGGGCTTGACCATTTCCGTAGAGGTTGGCTATCAGTGTTGGGGAGATACAGGGCTGGCAACGGCACAGCTTATTGAGGCCGCCGACCACCCCGCCTTGCATATGCTCTGGGACCCCTGCAACTCACTATGCGGGCGAGCCTTATGGTTGGGAAACGCTACGGCCAACCGCGCGTTCACGGATCCCGTAAGCGTTTTGACCGCCGAGTTGGAGCAGGTAGCCGGGCTCATTAACGGGGTTCATGTGAGAGACCTTGTGCTCTGTCCGCCCAAGTGGGAGTATGTGTTGGCCGGGCGGGGACAAGTGGATTGGACGGTATTGACGCAGGCCCTGTGGAGTTACGGGTATCGTGGTCCATTGATGATCGAGCATCATATCCCGGCCCCTGACAAGGAGGCAGCAACGCGACATACCGCCCGCTATCTTGAACAAATAATACATACGAAAAATCATGGATAAGCCACTTAGAGTCGCCCTCTTGGGGACAGGGACTTGGGCATCGATTTGTGTTAAGTCTTTACGCGAAGTCTCCGGGATGGAGCTTGTCGGCTGCTATAGTCCCCTCCGGGCAGAGCGCGAAGCCTTCTCGAAGGAAACGGGCATACCGGCCGTCACGAGCGAGGAGGAACTCTTCGGTTTGCCGGGACTGGAGGCGGTCTTGGTTTTAACGCCCAACTTCTTGCACCGTGATCAGGTTGTTCGCGCTGCCAGCCGAGGACTTCATGTGTTTGTCGAGAAACCCATGGCATCCAACCCGGATGAATGCCGGGCAATGATCGAAGCGGCCCGACACGCCAACGTGGTACTTTTCGTGGGGCATAACAGTCGACGGGAACTCCGGTTCCGGCTGATGAAAAAGATGCTGGAGGACGGCGTGCTTGGACAGCCCTTGATGGCGGAAATCTGCTATACGTCAGAGGCGGGTCTCTTGTCAGGCAATCAGGGGTGGCGTTACGATCCTGAGAGGACGCCTTCCCTGGCCCTTGCCCAGATCGGTATCCATGCGATCGACATTCTTCATTCGATTTTTGGTCCGCCGGAAATGGTACAGGCGTGGATCAGTAATGCGGCGATGGAGGGAGAAGCGAAGGACCTTTGCCTAGCCCATTTGAAATTCGGAAATGCAGTTAGTGCGATGTTTACGAACGCCTACTGCATCCCGAGGGTACGTTCTCTGAATATTCTTGGAACGACCGGAAACCTTTTCAGCGATACCGAAACGGTGGTTTATAATCAGAAAAGCCGGTCGATCGAGCGGGAACCTATTCAGGTGGAACAGAATAATACCGTGCGGGATGAGTTTGAGGAGTTCGTCGCCTGCTGCCGGGGTGAGCGTGAGCCTGAGACTGGCGGAAGTGAGGGGTTGGCCGCCATGGAAGTCATGGATGCCATGTTGCGTTCCGCTGCCCTAAAGAGTCCGGTCGATTATGTGTCATCGATTCGGAATAACCCTTGAGGCGTGTCTCCCAATAACGAAATTGTTGCGATAATAATACTATCCCCTATGAACCAGCCCAACATTATCTTCATCCTCTGCGACGACCTTGGCATCAACGATCTTCATTGCTACGGGCGCGAAGATCACTGCACGCCCAATCTCGACCGGCTTGCGCGTGAGGGAACGCGTTTTACCTCGGCCTATGCCTCGCAAGCCATCTGTTCTGCCTCCCGCGCTGGTATACTCACCGGGCTCAACCCCGCCCGGCTGCACCTGACGACCTTTCTACCCGGTCGTCCGGACGCGGCCAGCCAGCGCGTGCTACACCCGGAGATCATGATGCACGTCCCGTTGAGCATTAAGACCTGGCCCCGCTACTTTAAAGAACTCGGCTACGTCACAGGCCTTATTGGCAAGTGGCACATCGGCAGTGAGCCTGGGCCTCGCGAACACGGCTTCGATTTTGTCTATCATCCGGGGGATGCCAAGGACACGGAGCCTTCGGCCAGCGAGGGTGGCAAGGCCGAATTCGAGCTCACCGGCGAGACTCTCCGTTTCATCGAGGAAAACCGCGATCAGCCCTTTGTCGCCTATCTCGGTCATTTCACCCCGCACATTCCTTATTGCGCGCGGGCGGATCTTGTTGAGAAACATAAGGACGCCTTTGAGCCGGTTTATGCCGCGCTTGTCGAGACGCTCGACACCACTGTCGGCCTGCTTCTGGACAAACTGGAAGCCTACGGGCTGGCTGAGAATACTATTGTCGTTTTTACCTCGGACAATGGCGGCTTGCACGTGCCCGAACTCGAACACCAACGCGTGACACACAACACTCCTTTTCGCGCTGGAAAGGGTTATGTCTATGAGGGCGGCCAACGCGTGCCGCTCATTGTCCGCTGGCCGGGCCGCGTGCCTGCTGGTCGTGTGATTGATACGCCCGTTAATAACGTTGATTGGATCCCCACACTGATGGAGTTGGCAGGGGCCTCGCCGCCAGATGGGCTCGATGGCGTCAGCTTCGCGGCTGGCCTGCTTGGGGGCGACATGCCTGAGCGTCCGCTATTCTGGCATTTCCCCCACTACACCAACCAAGGGGGGCGCCCCAGCGGTGCGATGCGCGAGGGTGATTGGCTGCTGGTTGAGATGTATGATGAGGCAAGAGCCGAACTTTACGATTTGTCAGCGGACATTGGCGAGAGCCTCGATCTCTCGGTTGAAGAGCCGGGCCGCCTGGCAGCGATGCGGGCGGCACTCGAAGCCTGGCGCCAGAGCAACGATGTGCAGTCCAACACGCCCAATCCCGAGTGCGACGAAGCCTTTTTTCGGCGACTTTATATAGACACTGACCCGAGCCGCTTCGATCCCCTCACCGCCGATACCGCGCAGTGGCAAACGATCCAAGAATGGCGACAAGGGATGAATGCCGCGACGCGTAAGACTTAGGGTGTGGGCGCGTTACTGTTGAAAATGCACGGGTCTTTCGGGGCATTTTTTGCGCATTTTCTGGTCTGATGTGCTCTTGTTGAGAACCAGTCATTTGTGTAACATTATTTCTGTGAAACATTACCCCAATCTCCTCCGTTCACAGCGTCCTTTGGGTCGTGCATTTACCCTGATCGAGCTACTGGCCTCCATTGCTGTCATTGCAATACTGGCAGCTATCTTGATACCAGTCGTTTCGTCAACGATTGAGAGGGGAAGGTCTGTGCAATGTATAGGGAATTTAAAAATGTGGGCGAGCGCTATCCAGTCTTACTCATTGGACAATGGGAACGAGATCTACTGGTATGCGCACAGCGATGGAGATGGGAACTGGATTTCAAGTGGTGGTCCTTACCGTGATTATTTCGGGACGGACTATCGTCAGGCACCTCAACTGATCGAGGAGTACCGACGTTGCCCAGGTGACGATGAGGATCATGTGGCTGGCTACGCTTTTGTCTTACCATCTTATGACGATGGCAGCGGCGGGGTTGGCGCACGGTTTGGCAGTAGGACTAAATTGAATGCGGGGGATATTGCGAATCCTGCTGATTTTCTACTTATCACGGATGCGGTGTATGGTTCAAATGGCGACATCTCGGCCGGAAGGGGAGCCTTGGGGATCGAGAATATGATCAAGCCGATCATGGATGGAACGAGAGGGCAAAGGGTTCGTCATCAAGGGCATGCCAATGTGCTGTTTGCGGATTTTCATATCGGCTCTCATACCTATGAGGATTTTGAAGAGAATGGCGACCGTTGGATGGTGCTGCAGGGGGTGACGAATTCACCGTGACAGGCGCTGTGAATCCCATCTGAGTTCCTTTGTCTTTTCCGAAGAATCATAAAGCCTTGTTCCCTCATCCATTGCTTATTCGAATTGCCTCTTCGGTGTATTGCCGGGACGCTTTTGTTGCGGTGCGGCCAATGTGGGTCTCGACATTTTTTTAAGATTATCCGCTACGGCATTTTTATGAAAAAATCAGCATTCACACTTGTCATCGCGTTCATGCTTTTGCGCCACCTTTACTCCGTGGAGGCATATACTCATAAGGTAACCGCCAATGCCTGTGACTATACATCACTGCAAGAGGCTATCGACAGCAATCCGGGGCAGCGGATCGACATCGGTGTGGGCGATTGGACGGTGGACCGGCGTATTCGAATTACGCATGATGGCTCCGGGTTGGTTGGCTATGGGCGAATCATCCAAAGCACGCCGTCCGAACCCGTTGTCGAGGTGAAGGGGGCGAAAAACGTGTTGCTGCGGGACATTACTTTGACACGGACGGAGGGCACGGATGGAGAAGCTGAGGGCCTGTTTGCGGACTCATGCAGCTTTCTGCGGGTGGACGGGATTACCGTCCTCGACAACCGTTCTCGCTCAGGCGCAATCAGCCTGCGGGAGTGTGTCTCCTCAACAATTAATAACTGTACCGTGCTTAACTATATGCGGATCGCGATCGACGACCGCATGGATTCGCCCAAGTACTACGGCTTTGCTTTTCATTGCATTGATGGCACGGGGATCTCCGCCCGCGATTGCGAGGGAACCCTGATTGCCGAAAATACCGTGATTGAAGAAAATCTGTGCCCGACACCGGAGATTAAAGAACAGTATCAACTGGGAACTTTCAGTGAGAAAGCCGAGGTAAAAGGAAGCCTCATTGCGCAGGAAGCCTGGGACAAAGAATACGTGGCGATGTGGCAACAGGGCTCGGCCATTTGGGTCGGGAACCCTGTAAGAAGCCGGTTCACGCGTATCCTGGGGAACAGGGTTCAAAATGCCGCTCAGGGGATCGATCTGCATACCGACCAGGTCATCGTCGCAAACAATCTGGTCGATAACGCCTTTATTGGTATGAAAGCGATGCATGGATCGCGCAATGTCCTGATCACCGGTAACCAGTTTTCCAGAAATGTCCTCTGGAGTATCGGACTGATGCCCGGCAAGGCTTCGCATGGCGCTAAGGATGAATTCGGTGAAAGTATCCCTCCAAACAGTGATGGATCGAGCGTCATCGCAAACAACATCATTTCCGATTTTGGCTATGGGGACGCCTATTGGGTCTGGGAAAATGAAGGGCCGACGAAATGTGTTTTTCGCCTAGATATAGGACAGGAGCCGGATGATCCGCCCCTGACAGATGTCATCGTCACTGGTAATGTGATTCAATCGAACCCTTTTACCAGTCTGGAAACGGAGTTGCAGCAGACGCCTCGCTTTAAGTACGCCGTTTTGATCGAAACCAGTAGCCCAGAACGTGGCGAGTCGCCGCGCGGATTGCGCATCAGTAATAACATCCTCCAGCCCGGAACGGACGGGATATCCAACCAACCGCTGCCGGAATGATCGCGATGGAAAAATCTTCACGATTGTTGGCCGTCCGTCATTGGGTACTTGTTGCCCTTGTCCTGAGTTCGGGAATCGCCCGTGCTGAAGTCCGGCTCCCGGCAATCTTCTCCAGCGGGATGGTCTTGCAAAAGGGTACGGCCACACCCGTTTGGGGCACGGCAGACCCGGGTGAGACTGTCACGGTTAAGATGGAGGATGCGTCGGCGGAGGCTGTTGCGGATGAGTCGGGCTGCTGGATAGTCCGCCTGGACCTGAGCGGTACCGGCGCAGGCCCCTTCGCCATGACGGTTGCCGGCAACAACCGGATTGTTCTGGGCAATGTGTTGGTCGGCGAGGTCTGGCTGGCTTCGGGACAATCCAACATGGAGCTCTTCTTGCGCTATACGAGCACTTACCCCGAGGAACGTCAGAAGCCCCGCAACGAGTTTATCCGGGAATTCAAGGTTAGCAAACATCCTGCGGCTGAGCCCACGCGTGAGCTCGGTGGTAGATGGGAAACGGCCAGCCCGGACAGTATCGGGCAAATGTCCGGGGTCGCTTATTATTTTGCCTGTTGCGTGCAGCAGGCGCTGGGCTGCCCAGTGGGGATTATAAACTCGTCGTATGGCGGCACCAATGTCGAGACATGGATGAGCGCGGAAGCTATTGCTGAAAACCCGGAGCTTCAGCAAGGTTGCCGAAAAGCAAGCGAGGAGTTCAATACTTATCCGGAGCGCATGCGGAAGTACTGTGAAGCCTGCGAGGGCTGGATGCGGGGGCAGGGCAGAGAAGACCGGGCGGTTGATGCCCAGGAATATGCCGGGCTTGATGTCGATCCCTCGGGCTGGAAAACCGTGCGAATGCCAGCAGCCTTTCAGGATGTTGGGCTCCCTGAGTGCGGGGCGGTGTGGTTGCGCAAGCGTGTACCCATTACGCCGGACCGTGCCAATCAGCCCATGATTGTAAACCTGGGACATGTTCGCGATTACGACCGGGTCTACTGGAACGGCAAACTTGTTGGCGAGACTTCGACTGCCACGCCGACGGCTTCGCTTGGGCGGCAGTATAACCTGCCCCCGACGCCGGAGGGCGAATCGCTGCTGGCGGTTCGTGTCTTTAGCCCCTACGGACGGGCAGGCCTAAGCGCCAGCCGTAACTCGTTCCGTGTCGGGAACGACCCTTCAAACATGTTTTACCTTGAGGGTGACTGGCTAGCGAAGATCGAGTTCACGATGCCCCCCCTTGCCGCAGACTCCCCCCTGCCCCCGAAGCGGCCCCGGGAGCCAATGGTGGAAAAAAATCTCTGCTCGCGTCTCTATAACGGGATGATTTATCCGCTGATTCCGGTCGGGCTGCGCGGGGTGATCTGGTATCAGGGGGAGAGCCAGGATAGTAGAGCCTGGCAGTATCGAGAGACTTTCCCTCTTCTGATCCAAGACTGGAGGCATGCATGGAAGACAGAGCTTCCCTTCTATTTCTGCCAGCTTGCCGCATATCGCGATAAAGTTTCCACGCCCGGTGAGAGCTCATGGGCCGAGGTGCGTGAGGCTCAGAGCCTGGCACTCGAGTTGCCGGGCACGGGGCAAGCGGTGCTCATTGATGCGGGTGAAGCGGGCGATATTCATCCGCGTGACAAGAAGACTGCCGGAGAACGACTGGCGGCCATTGCTTTGGCGAATACATACGGAAAGGACGTCGCTTTTTCCGGACCTGTTTTTGAGGGGGAGACAGTTGAAGACGGAGCGATCCGTCTTTCGTTCAGCAATGTTGGCGGCGGGCTGAAAGCAAGAGCGCTGGATGCCTCCTATCCGGTGCGTACTTCTGATGGCACCGTGAAACCGCTGAAAATCCCTGTCCCGGGGAGCCAATTACAGGGCTTTACAATCTGCGGCCCGGATCACCGGTGGTATTGGGCTGAGGCTAAAATCGACGGAGAAACAGTGATTGTGTCCTCGGAGCATGTTCCCCATCCGGTAGCGGTTCGCTACGCATGGCAGAACAATCCAACCGCGAACCTGATCAACATGGACAACTTTCCTGCTGCGCCGTTTCGGACCGATGAGTTTCCGCTAACGACCCGCTTGGTGCGCTACCCTGAATGACCAGCGGGGATAGAGTTGCCAAAAAAAATGAAGGAAGGGCCGGTGAGGCTCAGGTCCACCCTGTACAAAGGTTTTACTGTAGGAATGTCGGCGCTAAAAATGAGCACTCTAAACATTATATTTTTCATGGACGACAAAGGCGTTGGGATTGGCTGGAAATCCAACTGGAGCCATGGCTGGGAAAATCGTTCTGCTTCGACGCGGAGGTTTGATGTGCGCGGGATCGGCCCGGCCAATGACGAGCAGGCTTATGAGACCGGAGCTGTTTTGATGGGAGAGCGGAATCCGGATTTGTTAGAGATCTATGAGGATGAAGTGAAAAATTACGGCCAGGGCGAGGAATATCCTGCCGGGTACTCGGGCTGGACCAGCAAGCTGCCCCTTCCCTCGTCGCAAGCCGGTGAGGAGGGAATGTATACGCCCGCCGGAGAACTCTATTCACTCCGAGATGACCCCAATGAATGGAATAACCATTTCGACGATCCGGGACATGCCGAGATATGGGAGGAAATGACGCGCAAGTTGTTGGTGCACGTTTCCGTCAGCAACGCGTGTTATCCGCACTGGCCTGAGGATCCTTCTGGCGCCCGCAGATTGATTTTCCACATTTTACGGTATGGGAAAACAAACAGGTGCGCTTTACACGGAGAGATGCGCGTGAGATAACCTTTGTAAAATAGCACACGAAACAACGTTGATTATATTTTTAGAAAATGGAACAAGCTACCCCTGAGAACTACATGACTTGGCTGGACTGGGGCATGATCGTGACCTACATGCTGTTTGTTATTGCTGTCGGTTCTCTGTTCGCAAAACGCCAGACATCTACGGACCGCTATTTTGTGGCCGAGAGGAAAATTCCGGGCTGGGTGGCGGGAATATCGATGTTTGCCACGCTGTTGTCTAGCTTCACATTTATTGCCTTTCCGGGTTGGACATATGATCATGATTGGCAGTTAATATTACGCGAAAGTATGGCTCCGTTCGCGGTTATTTTTTGCGCGATTCTAATTATACCGATATACCGAAGAGCCATCCGAATGAGTGCCTATGAATACCTCGAAAAACGATTCGGATATATCGGGCGACTTTACGGCACAATCGGTTTTTTGATCGGCCATTTCATCAAGGTTGGCGTGGTCCTGTATGCGCTCTCGCTTACCTTGAGTACGGTCCTTGGGCTGGATACCAAGACTATTATCTTGATTCTAGGATTAGGGACGCTGATTTTCACTTTTTTCGGTGGAATTGAGGGCGTGGTTCTGACGGAGGTAGTTCAAGGGGCGCTGATGCTCTTTTGCGGACTCCTGGTCATTGCCTTTTTATCCTTTAAGACGGACACCTCATTTGCCGCATTTTCGACGGCTTGGGACGCCGGAAAATTTAAAGTTATCGATCCCACCTTTGACCTCTCCCGGGAGTCCTCCTGGGTTTTCGCCTTGTTTGGACTGTTCATGTTTCTGACAAAATACTCAACAGACCAGACCATGGTTCAGCGCTACCTCCTGGCTCCCAGTGTGAAGGAGGCTGTTCGGGGGACCATGATCGGACTGGCATGTTGTATTCTCGCTTGGGTCATCTTTTTCCTGATCGGTTCGCTGCTTTGGGGTTTCTATGACCTGAACCCGGGCCGCCTCAGTGAAGCCATTACGAAGGGCGACGAGGTCTTTCCCTACTTCATCGGGAGCGAGCTGCCAATGGGTGTTACCGGGTTGGTGATGGCGGGCCTGTTCGCCGCCGCCCAGTCCACCATTTCGGGAGATCTCAACTCTATCGGTGCATGCATAACGAGCGACTTTTACTGCCGCTTCTCCAAATCCCAGAACGCCAGAACGCAGTTGCTGATGGGGAAGATGGTGATCCTGCTCTCAGGATTGCTGATGATCGGACTGGCCATCTTGATGGATCTTTATCCGGGTGGGATCGCAGAGTTTACCATGGATGTCGGGGCTATCGTCGGTGCGATTATCGGGGGTGGATTGCTAGCCCTGTTTCTAATGGGGTTTTTTACCCGTCGGGTGACTAAAAACGGGATATATTTTGGGCTTTGTTGTTCTGTTATAATTACGTTTATATGTGTTATATTCAAAGATGGAAAGATCGTTAGCATTATACCGGGTTTCCCGATTCATTTATGGACGTTACCTATTTTTACGAATATTATAACAATGGTCCTCGCGTATCTGGCCAGCTTGACGCTGTTTCGGGGAGCTCCGGCCCCCATTGAGCTTACCGTACATGGATATGATCTATACTCTAAGCTATTGCTTAGCGTTAAAAATATTTTCAGGGGCAAGAGTAAAGCTCCCAAGGCAAAGCCACCTATTGGCAGGTAGTCTTGATGGTGGCGCTCACGTGAGACGAAGCGTCTATAGGGCTTTAAGCAATATTTTAACTACGATTGGTTACGTGGCTAACAGGTTGAATGTTGAATACGTGTAGCTTTCCGCCGCGCTGGGTGTGGTCGCTCATGAAGTCGAAGCTTCGCACATGGTCGCAAAGAAACGCCACAGTCGGAAGCCCGGTGAACAATCCCTCAAGGGGTAGGAGAGGTTTGGGCGCGGATACTTGCAGATACTTCTCGCGACGCATGCGCTGCACAAGGTTCTTGCCAACGAAGCAGACATGATCACGAGAATTTTAGGTGATCTTGCGGTAGTCGAAAAACGGCCTCAAAACCACCCTGCCCGGACTCGCTCCGTAATATGAATACACGACTTAAAGCGATACCGATAGGTCGAGCGATGGATCGCGAACAGTCTCTTCGGTTTGCATTCGTCCTTTTTCACCCGATTTTACGGTCCCATCTTGACCGAAGAACCTATCGACAAAAATGGTCCTTCGATGAAGGTCCTTAATTAAAATCAGAGGACTGTTGGGCTTCCGCCTCTGATTCAATCACCGCCAGGCCCGGCGCTGCGTATATGGGGTAATCCGAGACCTTCTTGCCGTTGGGTAATTTGATGTCGGGGGAAAAGATATCGGCCTCGCGCGAATACGGGCCGTTGACGTCGGCGTACCTGACTTTCATCTCAGCCAACAGTTTCTCCGTTACTTCGGGATATTCGTCCTTCATGTTCCATTTCTCATTCATGTCGATCTCCATGTTATAGAGTTCGATGCCGGTAAAATCGTCATTACAGAGCATTTTCCAGCGGCCATCGCGCAGCGCCAGCGGAGGGCTCGTGTCCTCGGTGCCGTCCCTGAGCGAAGTGCCTCGCCAGGGCGCCTGCCAATACATCGGGTCTTTACGCGTGAAGGGCTTACCCTCTAGCAACGGCTCGATGTTCACACCGTCAAACGGGTATTCCGCCGGCGGTTTCTCATGCACATAGTCACACAAGGTCGCCGCTATATCCGGTGTCCAGACGGGCGTATGGATGACCGACCCCGGCTTCGTGACGCCTGGCCACACGATTAATCCCGGTGCACGAATGCCACCGTCGTACAATTCATGTTTGGCTCCACGCAGCCCACCGGCGGAGCCGCGAGCCCGGTCGCTCCATGTGATCAAATGTGGCTCCGGCCCGTTGTCGCTTGTGAAGATGATGATTGTCTTCTCCATGAGTCCCTGCTGCTCCAGGAAGTCAAACAGACGGCCATAGGCCGCATCCATCTGGGTGATTGCGCCGCAGAAGTACTGCTCGCTTTCCGTGCGGTCTTTGTACAGCGCTCGGTATTCGTCGCTCGCATCTACTTCCTGATGCGGAGCGAAGCTCCACAGGTTCACGAAAAACGGCTTATCACCGGCCTTGCTGATGAAGTCGATTGCCTTGTCCACATACACGTCCGCCGACCACTGGCCCGGTGTCTGGATGCGAGTCGTTTTATGGTTCACCGACTCATCCCAGCCCGAGTCCTTGTAGCTGTTATGTCGGCCCGCGTTCAGCACTGCGGCGTAGTCGTACCCATAGTCCCACATGCGGGGGGAGCCTGGTCTCTCAGGGAAACTGCAATGCCACTTGCCGATATGTGCTGTCGTGTAGCCTGCCTTTTGGAGCAAGCGCGGCAGTGTCGGCTCTTCTGGCGGAATATATTGGAACAAGGGAAGGCGTTCTTTTTCGCCAGCATTAATCAATTGATTCAGCCCGAACCGGTTTTGGATGCGGCCCGTCACCATGCCGACTCGTGAAGGGGAGCACACCGGTCCGGTGACATAGAAATCCGTCAAGGTGCACCCCATGACTGCTAGCCGGTCGAGGTTCGGTGTCTTCAAAAAAGGGTGCCCCTGCGAACCCAGGTCGCCCCAGCCCTGATCGTCGTTCACAATGTAGAGAATGTTCAGGAACGACTGGTCTTCGGCCGGAAGCGATACCACGCCGACACCGAATACCAGTGCGAGCGTTTTGAGGAATCTAAATGTTTTCATGTTGAGTCTTCCTGGGGTTGGTCGGCTGGGATCCATTATTGATCGGAGCGTGGGGTTTGGTGTTAGGGGTCGAAAAGGGGGCTGCACACTAAAATCGCTCCTGTCTTATCCTACGAAATACACCTCGTCGTGGGACGTGTTTCTCGCGATTGTGCACGAAGGAGGAGTCCCTCCTACTTCGATAGGCTTGCGGAAAAATTATCGAATAGAACTTCGCTTTCCCCAAAGACCTGAAGCGCAATCGATCCTTTATCACACGAGAGTCCGGCCAGGTTCACGTTCCCGGAGGCAAGGGTGGTCTTCTCGGAGCCGACTTCACTGAGGCTATACTTCAGGGATGGGAACTCGTCGCATGTAATGGACAGGGTATACCATTTTCCGGGTATAAGCAGAAGACCTGAGGACATGTTCTCGCCTCGAATTTGCTCCTGATTGCCGATCGCCAGAAACTGAATCGTCTGTCGAGAGCCATCTGCCCGAAAGCGGATGCAATTGAAATTACGGCGGTCTCCCGGCGTGCCTGTATAGTTGAACAGTATTCCGAGAGCGAGGCCACTGCCGGATTCATCCCACTGTTCGGGTATCATGAAATCAACCGAAGCCTTGAAATCCGTCCCTTTGGACAACGGCGTTTTAAACGATTCGAGCACAATTTCCTTTTCCTGGGGATTGGCTGGGTCGGTCGCGAGCGCATTGTCTTTGATTCGGAACTCGCCCCGGTAGACCGTGTATCCCTCACAGCCATCGGGCGGGGACTGGTAGATGTCGAACCACTCGCTGTCGGGCTTATTGAAATCGTTATTGATTTCGGTGGAGAAGGCACTTGCGCTAATAAGTAAGCTAACGAGAAGAGGTATGTGTGATTCCATATTGTTATGAATACCTAACGACATAAATGCATATCAATAACAAAACCCATGTATGAGTATGCCAAATCATTCATTTAATTTACGAATTACACCATGATCAGCGTAGCCATTCAGAGCACGTTGAAAAAGACTGCTTAATAACGGTTGATTTTGCCTATAAAACGTCGGTTTCAGGGGGATGACAAGGAACGTGCTTTTCGCTATAGTTGGCCCGTTAGGAAAACCCCATATTGAAAATGACGATAGTTGCCCTCCCGATGTCTTTCCCTGGATTCCGTTCTGCTTTTCGTGCTTCCTGCTATGGCATAGTAGAACGCACCCGTACCAGAAATTCATTGGTCTTCTGCTGTATACTGATGCTTTGTACGTCCTTGTTCGCAGCCGAGGGAGGCCTGGAGAGCTGGGAGGAAGCGTGGCCCATAGATGCTCCGCTAGATATCGAATGGCTTGCAGAATTCCAGTATAAGACGGTCAAGGTGAGGAGCCTTCGCTATACCGGATCTGTTGCTGGTGGAAAGGCGCAGCGGGTTTATGCGCTCTATGCGGTGCCACAAGGGGCGAGTGCAAAGAAGAAAGTTCCTGCGATCATACAGATTCATGGTGGAGGGCAGACCTGCACAGCGCAGAATATCGCTTGGTATGTCGAGCGCGGTTACGCCTGCATTGCGTTTGACTGGGGCGGCCCGCGAGACGGAAGGACAGCCGATGTCACGACGGCGTGGAGTTCACCGGTGCGTGTTGATTACATCGATCCGCCACCTGGCGGTGTCGGCGATATGTTTCTCTTTCATACTGTGCTGGCTGCGCGCCGGGCTATTGATGTGCTTCAGGCCCAACCCGAGGTAGATCCTGAGCGTATTGGCGTGCAGGGCATTTCCTGGGGGGGGCTTCTCACTTGGGTGGTCGGCGCCCTCGATGGCAGGATAAAAGCTCTTGTTCCGGTGTATGGTGCTGGCGGACTTGATGCTGGGGATAAGGCCGAGGGGCATGCACTGCTCAGAAGAGGGGCCGACTGGGCACGCGTGTGGACGGAGACTTTCGATCCACGCCGTTTCGCTCCTTACATCAAGGCCCCCGTGCTGTTCTGCAATGGGACGGACGACTGGTTCGGGACATTGACGGCTTCCGAAGAAGTGTTGAATGCCTTGAACTCTCCGCATGCCCGCAGTTACAGCGCGAACCGGAACCACAGCCTTGGGCCGGACAATGTCCGCGCCGCCATGGCCTGGCTGGACGGCTATCTGAAGCCGGACGCGGAGGCACCAGTCGCGTCACCCCAGGTCACCCTCTCTGCATCCGGAGACGGGAAGTTGCTGGCCAGTATTCAAGCTCCAGAAGCCGTCGAGGTCAGCCTGCTGGTTGCCAGAGGAGGGCGGCCGGATATCATAAAATGCTGGATGAATGTGTCTGCCGAGCGGCAGGCCAAGGACCAGTGGTCGGCAATCGTTCCGGTGTGGACGGCGCAGACGCCGGTGAGCGTGATTGCCCAGGCCAAGGCGGCAAGCGGTGCGCTTATCAGTTCAGATGTCATTTTGAATTGTGTGCCGTCCTCCGTTGAAGGTGTTACGGATGGACAGGAGCCTGCTGTGGCTGGTGACACGATTGCTGCGGCTGGAGATGCGGAGGCGTGGTTTGTGGAAACCAGCACGGATTTCTATGCGATCGCCAATGGTTTCGAGCCGGTTCTCGCCATTGAGGTGGATGGTCGATTCGGAGTGGCGTCCACGGATGAGTCCGGCAGGCGGTTGAGTCTCATCACGACACGGCGACTGACCGATCCGTCGGTGCGTAGCGGAGAAGATTCCCGTCTGGTTATCTGGACGCATGATCTTGGATCTGCGGAGATCACGCTCAACGCGAATTCCTATCGCTTGTCCGGGGCAGAACGTTGGCGTGCGATGATTCGTCCGGGAGCGGGATGGGTACGCACAGTTTTACGCCCGGATGATTTCTCAGCGGCTAACGGAGGCAATGCCTCTTCGATGAGAAGTTTTACCTCTATCTATGACATTAGCATCACGGGGGGAGCAGTCAGGCAGGGGACACCCGCTGTCGGTGAAATTGCCTGGGAAGCCGATACCCGATTCTCGGAGTGAGTTGTGGTGCGCTCCTTATGAGCCTTCCTCTGGCCTTTGCAGTATAAATCAATATTATCCATGAGTACTGACGCAACACGCATGGGAGCTTTTCCCCCGTCTCATTTATTATGCGAATACCGGGTGAATCCCCTTGGTATTGACGAGACGGAGCCGCTCTTTTCTTGGCGGGCGGAATCCGAAAAACCTGGAGCCGCGCAAACCGCTTATCATGTTCTCGTTGCGACATCGGAGGAAGTGCTTGCCACCGATAACGGTGACCTGTGGGACAGCACGCAAGTTTTCACCGCGCAATGCAATGCGATCCGTTATCAAGGCAAAAAGCTCAGTAGCCGCCAGCAATGCTACTGGAAGGTTCGGATTTGGAACGAAGCAGGGGAGGTGAGTACGTACAGCGAACCAGCATCCTTTGAAACCGGTCTGCTCAAGGAAGAGGACTGGGACGCATCATGGATCGGTTGGCCTGCAGGGCGACCGGGGCAGGCTGCGTACTTCCGATGTGAATTCGATTTGGACTTCAGACCCCGCAAGGCCCGTTTGTACATCAGCGGCCTGGGGCTTTATTCCGCCTATGCCAACGGTAGGGAACTGGAGGGCCATTTGCAGCCAACGCTAAGCAACGTCAGCAAGCGTATTTATTATAATGTCCATGACGTGACCGAGGATTTGAGATTCGGAGAGAACGTGCTGGCTGCCGTCGTCGGAACGGGTTGGCAGGGAAGTCCGATCTTGCTGGCGCAGCTCGAGGTGGAAAGGCCGGACGGAACGCGATACGTCGTCAACACCGGTCGTCGTAATGGCGTGCCTCGCTGGCAGACGGCGGCCGGCCCGATCCGGCTCAACAGCATCTATGACGGCGAAACCTATGACGCGCGCATGGAAAAAATCGGTTGGGAACGGCCCGGCTACGTCATGGAGCCCGACTTGCCGCGAACCGAGCGCTGGATGTACGCTTCGGTGGTGAATTCTCCCGCAGGGCATATGCGTGCTCAGTCTATTGAGCCAATCCAGATAGTTAGAACCTTACCTGTAAAAATCCAGACAGAGCCATGCCCCGGTGTGCTTGTTTTCGATTTCGGGCAAAATCACGCTGGTTGGGTTCGCCTGTGCGTGGAAGGTGTCGAAGGTACGGCCATTTCGCTCAAGTATGCGGAGTCCCTGCACGAGGACGGAACAGTTGACCAAAGTAACCTTCGCACGGCCGCAGCTACGGACACGTATATTCTCAACGGTAAGGGCGTCGAAACCTGGGAGCCGCGCTTCACTTATCACGGGTATCGTTATGTTCAGATCGAAGGCTGGTCGGGCCGTGCGAATGTCGACTCCGTTATTGCCTGTGTGGTGCGAACGGATGTCGCGCCTCGGGGCGAGTTCTCATGCGCCGATACACTGCTCAACCGTATTCACCGCATGGTCGTATGGACGGAGGAAAGCAACCTGCACGGTATTCCTACGGACTGTCCGCAGCGCGATGAGCGCATGGGCTGGCTGAACGATATGGCTGCTCGCTCCGAGGAGCTTGTTTACAATTTTGAGACGGCACGCTTTCTCGGTAAATTTGTCGCCGATATTGCCGATGCCCAGGACCCTAAGACGGGAGCAATTAGCGATACGGCACCATTTTACTGGGGCTTCCAGCCCGCGGATCCTGTCAGTATCGCATATCTGCTTATTCCGGTCCTCTTGTATCAGCATTATGGGGACACGCGACCCATGGTGCGTCACTATACAGGGATGCAGCGTTGGGTGGATTTCCTTACGTCGCAATCATCGGAAGGGATTCTCCGGTACAGCCATTTTGGGGATTGGGCACCTCCCGCCTCTGAAGCGGTTGAAGGCAGCGAGGGGACCGGAGCGATATCCGCCAGGACACCCGGTGAATTGGTTTCCACGGCGTTTTACTATCAATCGCTGGTCCTCTTCTCCAGGATTTCCAGCTGGATTGGTGAGAAGGCGAACGCCGAGCTTTATGCTTCCCGGGCAGAGGATGTGAGCAAGGCCTTTCACGCTGAATTTTGGAACGAAGAGCTCTCCGGATATGGTTCTGGCAACCAATCATGCAACGCCATCGCCCTGTATTTCTCGCTCACTCCTGAGGACTTACGGGCTCGCGTTGTACAGGCTTTGGTCGCAGATGTACAAAGCCGGGACTTCCATCTGAGCACGGGCAATCTCGCCACTAAGTATCTGATGGAAGTTCTCTCTGGCGAAGGGTTTTCAGACGTTGCTTTTCGCGTGGCAACGCAAACCACCTATCCGGGATGGGGGTTCATGCTTGCCAGGGGGGCGACGACGCTATGGGAGCGCTGGGAAGAGCTCCAGGGAGAGGGAATGAATTCCCACAATCATCCGATGATGGGATCGGTTGGCTCCTGGCTGTACCGTCATGTGGCGGGTATACGCTTCGAGGAACCGGTCGGAAATGTCCCGAGAATCGCGATTTGCATTCCCGCTATTGCCTGGCTCTCTGAAGCCAGCGCAAAGCTGCGGGTAATCTCAGGGGACGTCCGTGTGAGTTGGATGCGTTATGGCGACACCTTTCACATCATAATCGACCTCCCATGGAATTGTTCGGCAACCCTCATCTTTCCCGATGGAGATACCCGTGAGGTCAAGTCCGGCACGCATGAGTTTTTCATTGATATTAACACTGCAAACTAGAACTATTATGAGATCAAAATACTCCGTAATTCTTGGCAATCTCGGCAATACTTGCGACCGCTTTCTTCCTACCGGCTACAAGGATAAAGTGTCCAAGGAAGAAATGATCACCATGGCGGCGAATATCCCGGAAATAAAAGGACTCGAACTGGTTGGCACTTGGGATATCACCCGGGAAAATGTGAAGCAGATGAAGCAAATGCTGGGCGATCATGGATTAGCATGCGTCTCCATTATCCCCGATCTGTTTTCACAGAAGCGCTGGGGGAGCGGGAGCTTCTCGTCCAAGGATCCGGCTATCCGGCAGCAGGCTATCGATGAAACGAGAATAGTCAGTGAAGTCGCGCAGGAAATGGGCTGCGATTTGATCAACCTTTGGCTGGGACAGGATGGCTATGACTACCCGATGCAGGCGCATTATGCCCGCGAGCATGAATGGCTGGTTGAAGGTATTGTGAAGGTCGCTGGCGAGTTTACCGACCTTCGCTACGCACTCGAGTATAAGCCCAAGGAGCCCCGTACGCACTCCTATCAGGCGCGGATGGGGGACACCTTGTTAATGGCGATGGAAACGGAATTGCAGAATGTGGGCGTTTGCATCGACGTCGGCCATTCCCTGATGGCTTCCGAAAATGTCGCCGAGGCCGCGGTGCTCCTGAACCACTACGGCAAGCGATTGTTTCACATGCATTTCAATGACAATTACCGAACGTGGGATGACGATATGATTGTTGGTTCCCTCCATTTCGTTGAATACCTTGAGCTCCTTTTCTGGCTGCATGAGATTGGCTACGATGGTTGGTACTCCATGGATCTCTACCCTTACCGTGAAAATGCCTCCGGAGCGGTTCGCGAAAGTGTTCTCTTTCTTCAAGGTGTCGATCGCCTGCTTGTGCCAGAAAATCGTGAGCGGATACGGCAGTTAATTGCCGAGGGCGACGCTACGGCTACGGCCGGATTTGTACGCGAACTGATTCTTCCTGATGCTTTATCTAAGAGCTATGAATAGTAAGTGTACGGAAATGTAATTCTTGGTTAATCATCGTTATATAAGCCTAATTTAAAGAAAAAATAATGAATAAAGTAATTAGATCATCGTTTATATTCTCAGTATTATCCCTGTTTGTTTTTTTGGGTGATGAACTTGGGGCTGAAAACTCCCCGAGTAATGACGTCCCGCCGGGGGCAGGTGCGATCCTTGAGCCGTTGGCAGATGGCGGTGACGCGACCGCTCTCATTCAAAATGCCTTACGTGAACATGGTATTGTGCGCCTGCGAGATGGTGCGGAGTTTCATCTTCAATCGCCCATTCGACTGACTTCGGGACAAGGTCTTGTTGGTTCCGCCGTACTTATTCCAGAATTTGAATCCAAAGAGATTAACGCGAATCTGAGTGCGGCGATTGTTATCCACGGGAAAAATGTTCTTTTGGATGGATTGGAGATTCGGAAACCTTTTGTGGACGGCTCCTATGGCATCGGTGTGATGGTAAGCTCAGGAAGCGAAAATATAACCTTACGCAACCTTGAGATCAGCCGCTATAGCGCCCGCTATGGCATTCTGGTCCTGGAATCCTCCTCTATTGAGATTACGGGATGCACAATCCGGGATTTCATGATGAATGTCGCGGCGGACATGATTTCAGACTCGCCGGCGGGCATATGTATCAAGCGTTGCAATAATGGGATTGTCAGTAATAACCGGGTTTTTAGAATTAAGAATGGCCCGGCGGGGCGTGCATCCATATCACCGCTCAAGCCGCAGTACGGAAAGCAAGGCTACCAGTCTGACAATATTTTTATCGGATCTTCGACGGGCTTTGCTGTCACTGGAAATGTGCTGGAAACCAGTGGTGAGGGGATAGACCTGTTGCTGTCGTCTAGCTGCACCGTGACCGGAAATGTCATTCGTGACATTTGGTTCCAGGGGATTAAAATGCTGGGCGCATCCAACTGTACCATCAGCGGGAATTATATCAGTGACTGCTATCAGGGCATCGGTTTAGCAACACACCGAACTTACGACGCAGAATGTGAGAACAACTCAATAACTGGAAATGTGATTCGAAACACAGGGACTCCCGGCTCATTTGGGGTAGCGGCTCCGGGGCGTGTAAGATATGGGGAGACGGCTGGCATCGACATTAACGATACCAGTAAGAACAATGTAATTGCCAACAACGTGATTGCGATTACCAGTCCCGATGCGGAAATGACGTCCGCCATCCGTAAGAACGACGAGTATAACCTTATAAAAAATAATATCCTTCCGGATGAAAAAGAGGCACAGTAATGAAGTGACCTGCCTGAGCAAACAGTGCCGCCAGTCGAGTTACCCGATGTGCACGGGAGACCCCGTGTTTATCAGCAGCCGTTTGGAGACGACGGGGTGGGGGATGCGTACCTGGCCGCCCCTGGTATGATGCCCCGAAAAACTGCGGCTCTTGGAGCAACTTGAGGCAAAGCCGAAATAGGTCGCGATTTCAGGGCGTTGATAGTCATTGCTCGTCAACGGCTTAATGGGATATGCATATGCGCCCAGCCACCTCCCGTTGGGCGTGTGTGCTTGAGATTGCCCATTCGTTGGATGATCTTTATACCTACAATGTACTCCACACCGCTAGCATACGCGATTCGGGCTAAGCAAACCGCTGCGCTTCTCAGTCTGAATATTTTTTGTAAGCGATGACGGCGCGGGCTCCCCCGAAGCCCATGGCGGTTTTCAGGTGGATTTGATGGGAGAGGTTTTGGGTTTCTTTTGCCAGGGGGATGGCAATCTCGGGATCGACTTGCTCGAGCTGCGGATTTCCGGGGAGGTAATTTCCGTGCATACTGAGGATGCCGCCGATGATCTCTAGCACAGCGCTGGCGCCGCCCGAGTGCCCCATAAAGCCCTTCAGCGCCATCACCGCGGGTAGCTTCTCAGCGAAGACCCGCTTCAGGGCGCGGGCTTCGGTCAAGTCGTTAAACTGCGTGCCGGTGCCGTGGGCGTTGTAGGCATCGACGGCATCGAGCGGGCATTGCGCTTGCTCCAGGGTCGTGATTATCGACTGCGCCAGTTGCTCACCGCTGGTATCGGGTGAGGTGAAGTTCACGCCCGGCGCGTTCTCCGCATCATAGTGGTCGTGCTGCTCGTCGAAGCCGATGATTTCGGCCAGCGGCTTGGCACCGCGCTTGAGCGCGTCGCTCTTGCGTTCGAGGACGAGGACGCCCGCGCCCTCGGCGGGGCCGAAGCCGTTGCGGTTGACATCAAAGGGACGCGAAATGCCCTCAGGGCTCATGGCTTTGGCCGCGAGGAAACTGGCACCGACAAAGTCCGTCAGTGATACCTCCGCCCCACCGGCCAGGATCATGCTGGGGCTACCGGGGCGATTGAGTTGCAGGATGTCGCAGGCGCGGATGATGGCCGTCAGCGAGGAAGCGCACGCGGTATTGACCGTAAACGGCGAGCCCTTGAAATTAAAGTACGTGCTGATGACCGAGGCCGATGCGCTCGTCATGTACATGGGGACGGCGAAGGGTGAAACTTTCTTTCCCTCGGCGAAGTCCGCATGCAGGCGGTCGTAGCTCTCCACCCCGAGCAGGGCGATACCCATGATGACGGCGCTGTTGGCCGCGTTCATGTCAATGAGGCGGTCCTCTTCACCAATCAATCCGGCTTGCGAGGCCGCCAGCTTGGCGGCGACCAGCGCGCACTGTGACGCCCGGTCGAGGCGTTTGGGCCGGACCGAGCCACGGTACTTGGCATCCGCCGGGAAGCTCAAATAGTCCTCTGCCGGGAAGTCACCGATGGCGCCGCCGTACATTAGCGGATATTTATCGCTCTTTGTGGACGTTGAGATATCTTTATATCCGTGTTTGCATTGCCGCAGACTTTCGTCCATAGCTGCATTTCCAATTCCGATCGGGGAGACACCACCCATTCCTGTAATAACAATTGATTCCATGATTAGTTTTTTTAATACACCTAGCTCCTCGAATTACGTCACTGAAAAAGAAGAGACCCTGGAAGAGTCGCAAATTCGTCACTGTGAGACTGGCAGTCTCTTTGGGGCAGAGTTTGGCAAGCTACCTAATGGCAGGTTCTTACTGATCAATCGAGCGCATTTTCAGAAATACGAAGAAAACGCTGACGGTGTCTACGGCTACGCCAAGGCGGAATTCGACCTCTCGGCAGACACCTGGTTCTTTGCCAACCACTTCCACGGAGACCCCGTCATGCCGGGCACACTCCAGATCGAGGCGGTGCTGCAACTGGCCGGTCTTTACCTGGCGTGGGCGGGCATTCCGGGAGTTGGCCGGGCCAGGGAAGTCGGACGCACCGTGTTTTTCGATGAAGTCCGTCCCGACAACGGATCAAAATTCTGCTTTGAATTATTCGTGACCAAAATCCAGGGCAAAGGAAAGCTCTCCTTTCTGGCCGGAAATGCGCTGGGGTTTCTTGAAAACGGCGCCCGCGTCATGGCGATGGAAGGCATCAAGCTGATCAAATCCATCCGAAGCTGAGCCGTCTCGACCGGGCCGGCTCTAGTCGGCAACGTTGATCTCGCAGCCGTTGGGTTCGGTCTTCGTGCGCGAAAGCGGGGTTCCGGCCTTGGTCTCGGCGATGGCGAGATTGACGTAATTGGTAATCGCACGTTTCCCGACGAACCGAAAAGCAGCCACAGCACACAAAAGCCACTGGCGGTGATTCTACTCGTCGAAAATAGTCCGTAATAAAGCTTGCGTTCCTTCCGCGTCCTGAAAGGGTGTGCGCATTCAAGCAGAGAAATCTGCGGGTGACCGGTCAACGAAGCTTGCGCGGTTCCCAGCCCTGACCGGTCTATAATCGATGAGAGGTTTGCCAGGGGTTTAAGACTCGTCGACAACGGCACAGAAGCCACATCCTTTTTCACCCTGATCTGATCGCGCTGTTTTTACGCAAGCGCACCTCTCTTTGACCACTTTGATTTTTTGCCTGGGGGTAATGTATCCGCAGGCTGTGCGATCCCGGGCATTCACGTCATTCGCCCGGTTTTGCCCGACACGTAACAATGACGAATGAAAGTATAAGACAATGGATATATTCGTAGGCAACCTGCCTTATGAAATCACTGAGAACGAACTTAAGGACATGTTCTCCGCTCATGGTACCGTCAACCGCATCAAGCTGCTGACTGACCGTGACACCGGCCGCCCCCGCGGCATCGCCTTCGTCACGATGGATGACTTTAAAGAAGCCCAGGCCGCCATTAAGGCGACGGACGGCCAGGAAGTCGGCGGACGCCCGATGAAGGTCAACCAGGCCCGTGAGCGTGACCCGCAAGGCGGCGGTGGCGCTCCGCGTCATGGCGGCGGTAACTTCAATCGCGGTGGTGGCGGCGGAGGCTTCCGCGGTCGTGACCGCTACTAAGCGATCGTCTCAGCCCGTTTCTTCGCTGTGCCCGGGGCAACCCGGGCGCGGCCCTGAAACGGCTCCGCGAACGGGCAAGACGCTGATCCAGGCGACCCGGTCCTTTGCCCGTGAAAGCCGCGCGCGCAGTTGGTGGGAAGTGCTTTTCACGCTGGCGCTGCTTGCCTTGAGTGTTCTCGGGACACTGGCTCCGTGGGCCTGGCCTGCCCGGCTCATTTGCAGCGTTATTGCCGGTCTGTTGATGGTACGTGCGTTTGTCATTTTTCACGACCACCAGCACCACGCCATCCTGGATAACTCCTTTCTGGCCGACCTGCTCATGCGCTTCGTCGGCATCCTCGCGCTGACTCCGAGCAGCATCTGGAAAAGCTCGCACAACTACCATCATCATCACAACTCCCGCCTATTGAGCGCACGCATCGGCTCCTATCCGGTCATGACGCGTGAGCACTACGCCCGGGCCAGCTTCCGCACCCGCTTGGAGTACCGCTTTATGCGGCATCCGCTGAACATGCTCTGCGGGTACGTGACCGTGTTTTTCCTGGGCATGTCCCTGCTGCCTTTCATCGAGAGCCCGAAAAAGCATCTCGACGGACTGCTGGCCATCGTGCTGCATGCAGCCTTTGCCGCCACGTTCTTTATCTTTGGTGGATTCTGGGCGCTGTTCTTTGCGCTGCTGTTGCCCTACGCGCTGGCTACGGCTCTGGGCTCCTATCTTTTTTATGTGCAGCATAATTTCCCCGATGTGACCTTCCGCGACTCGGCGGGCTGGACCTACGAAGGCGCCGCTCTCGACTCCTCGAGCTTTCTGCGTTTGCCGCGCCTTATGCACTGGTTTACCGGCAATATCGGCTATCACCACATCCATCACCTCAACGCGAAGATCCCATTCTATCGCTTGCCTGAGGCCATGCGTGCCCTGCCGGAGTTGCAGCATCCGAAAAGCTCCTCGCTGAGCCCGCGTGATATCTGGACCTGCCTGCGCCTGTGCGTCTGGGATGTGGAAGCCCAGCGGATGATTCCGCTCCCGCGATAACGTGTAGTCTGCACCGAATGCTTTTTACTTTTGGCCGGGTGTCTCTAGTGTGCGGCGATGTTACGACTGGGAGAATTTCATAAGTTAATCATTGATCGCGATGTTGAGCCAGGGCTGTACCTGCGCAATGACGACGGCGACGAGGTCCTGCTGCCGGGTAAGGACATGCCCAAGAGCTTTCGACTTGGAGAGGTGATTGAGGTTTTTGTCTACCTGGACCATAAGGAACGCCCGATCGCGACCACGCGCCAGCCCCTGATCCAGACAGGCCGCTTCGCGTACTTGCGGTGCACCTCGACGACCGGGATCGGGGCCTTTGTCGATTGGGGGATGGACAAGGAACTGCTGGTTCCGTTTGCCAATCAGGAAGACTCCATGCGCAAGGGCGACTCCTACGTGGTGTATATGGGGTTGGACGAGGTAACGGGCCGCCTGGTTGGCTACACGAAATTGAGCAAGTTCCTGCGCTGCGAGAAGAGCGACCTCAAACGTTACGAGCAGGTGGATCTGCTTGTTTCCCACTTTACCGAGCTAGGGGCCAATGTGATTGTGAACGACCGGCACCGGGGCATGATTTTCAACAACTCGATTTTCGAGGAAATCCATGTGGGCGACCGCATGAAAGGCTACGTGAAAAACGTGCGCGTGGACGGGAAGCTGGATATCGTCCTGCAGCCGGAGGGGGAGCGTGGCGTGGCCGACTCAACGGCGCTGGTTTACGCGGCGATCGAGAAAAACGGCGGCGTCCTCCCGCTGCATGACAAAAGCTCGGCCGAAGACATCTATGCCATGCTCGGAATCAGCAAAAAAGTCTTCAAGCGTGCCGTTAGCGCGCTCTACAAGGAGCGCCGTATCGAGTTGAACAAGGACAGCATATCGATCACTGCTGGCAGGGCCTGAGTATTGAAGATACTACCAGGCCCAGAAGAGTCGCTCTGCATGTCAAGCAGGACGCGACATTGTTCAGGCCCGATAGCGCTGGGTCATTTCCTGATAGGGGAAATGCTTCCCGGGGCAGAGGGTGTGGCGTGCCCCATCGACCCATTTGTGGACGGTAAAGGTGTAGTCGGAAGCCACGCAGTTTTTCTGCAAGTAATCCACTAACTGGATAAAGGAGGCGTGCTGACGTTCGGTGGGCGGATGGTTTTCAAAGTTGCCCACCATGCAGATGCCGATGCCAACATCATTGACGTGGGAGTCGCGGACGTGACCACCGCGAAGTTGCTTGTACCAGCGCGGGCCGATCTCGATCTCGCCATCGCCGGAATCGATGCCGTTGCCGATGACAAAGTGATAGGCGAGGCCATTCTCCATCCCCCGGCGTTCATGTGCGGAGCCGTAGATGGCGGCATTGCCCTTCTCAATAGCGCTGTGGTGGGCCACAATGTACTGCCAACGGGAGCGGTCCACCGAGAGCTTTTGCGTTGCTGCGATGACCGGTGCCATCGCGGCGGGTTGCTTATTGGCGTCACCAGGGATGACCAGCGACTGCCCAGCCAGGATGCGGTCCCCGCTCAGGCCATTGGCCCGCTGGATGTCGCGTACCCGGACGCCGAATCGACTGGCGATCCCGCTCAAGGTGTCGCCACGCTGGACGCGGTAGGTCCGCTGGGACGAACTCGCCCCCAGCAGGCTGGCGGGAATGACCAGCGCCGATCCCACTCCCAATGCCCATTTCAGAAAGTGGCGGCGGGAGGAGAAATGCGTTGGAGAAGGTAGTCTCATGTGGAGGTCGAATCAGGGGCAATACGGCTGCAATAGCATGCCTGTCATCTTTTTAATGTCAAGCAGGCGACCTGGCAATCCTGTTGGCAGGAAGAGGTGTCCATACGAAAACAGGCCGGGGAAAGCTGACTCCCGGCCTGTGTGAGTGGTTAGCGATCTGCGGTGGCTATCGGACCGTTTCCGCCGGGACGAGCTGTTCGCGCAGGGCTTGGGCGGCTTCGACCATATGGGTGAGGGAGGGGATGACTTCGGTCCACTGGCGGGTTTTCAGGCCGCAGTCGGGATTAACCCAGAGACGCTCGACGGGGATACGCTCGGCCGCCTTTTGCATCAGTGTGACCATGTGCTCGACGGTGGGAATATTGGGCGAGTGGATATCATAGACCCCTGGGCCCATCTCATTCGGGTATTTGAAGTGGTCGAAGACATCGAGCAGTTCCATGTCGGAGCGCGAAGTCTCGATCGTGATCACGTCGGCGTCCATGGTGGCGATGGAGGCGATGATGTCGTTGAACTCCGAGTAGCACATGTGGGTGTGAATCTGTGTCTCGTCGGCCACGCCGTTACCGGTGATGCGGAACGCCTCCACCGCCCAGTCCAGGTACTCCTGCCACTGAGATCGGCGCAGCGGCAGGCCCTCGCGCAGGGCGGCTTCGTCGATCTGGATGATGCGTATGCCCACCTTCTCCAGATCGAGCACTTCCTCGCGAATGGCCAGCGCGAGTTGACGGCACGAGACCGAACGCGGTTGGTCGTCGCGGACAAAGGACCAGTTCAGAATCGTCACCGGTCCGGTCAACATGCCCTTCATCGGCTTGTCGGTGAGAGACTGAGCGTAGGTGATCCATTCGACGGTCATGGGCTTAGGGCGGCTGATGTCGCCGAAGAGGATAGGGGGCTTTACGCAGCGCGAGCCGTAGGACTGAACCCAACCGAACTCGCTAAAGGCATAGCCCTCCAACTGCTCGCCGAAGTACTCCACCATGTCGTTGCGCTCGGGTTCGCCGTGGACCAGCACGTCCAGCCCGAGCCGTTCCTGTTGCCAGACGCACTGGGCAATCTCCTTGCGCATGGCCTCCCGGTAAGCGGTCGCATTAAGCTTACCTTTTTTAAAGGCGCTACGCGTCTGGCGGATTTCCCTTGTTTGCGGAAAGGAGCCGATTGTCGTGGTCGGGAAGAGCGGCAGCTTCAGCCGGGGGCGTTGTTTTTTCGCACGCTCAGGGTAGGGGCTCTGGCGTTCGCCCAGGCGGGCGTCGATTTTACCAAGAGCTGCCTGCACGGTGGGGTTATGAACGCGGGGCGAGTGTCGGCGGGAGGCGGTGGCGGCGGCGTTGGCATCAAGTTCTCTCTGGACGACGGCACGCCCCTCGTTGAGCGCGACGGACAGGATGAGCAGTTCGTCCAGCTTTTGCCGGGCAAAGGCGAGCCAGGATTTAATCTCCGGGTCGAGTTTTTCCTCGCTCTCAAGATCGACGGGCACGTGCAGCAGTGAACACGAGGGCGCGAGCCAAAGGCGTTCGCCCAACTGGCGCGAGATCGGCTCCAGCCAGTCGAGCGTGGCGCTGAGGTCGGTCTTCCAGATGTTTCGCCCGTTGATCACCCCGAGCGAGACGACGCGGTTGGCGGGAAGCTTTTCGATGAGCACCTCGACTTCGTCGCGCGCGTTGATGGCGTCCAGATGCACGCCCTGCACGGGCAGCTTTGCCACCAACGGCAGGTTTTCTTTCAGTTGCCCGAAGTAGGTCGTCAGGAGCAGCTTGACCGCTCCTGTATTCAAAGTTTGATACGCAGTTTGGAAAGCGTCCTGCCACGGTGCTTCTAATTCAGTTACGAGGATGGGCTCGTCGATCTGCACCCACTCGACACCCTGGGCAGCCAGTTCTTTTAGCAACTGACGGTAAACGAGCAGCAACCCGGGCAGCAGGGAGAGCTTGTTTGTCTCGTCCTTGGATTTACCGAGAATGAGGTAGGTGACCGGGCCAATGATGACGGGCTTGGCCGGGACGCCTTGAGCGCGGGCTTCAGCGAGTTGCTCCACCAAGCGTGAGGGGTCGAGCTTGAATGCCGTCTGCGCGTCAAACTCGGGCACGATGAAGTGGTAATTCGTGTCGAACCACTTGGTCATTTCCCCGGCGGCCACGCCACCACAACCGCAGGTTTCAGACTCTGCGCTTTTGGCCGAGCGGCCACGGGCGACGCGGAAGAAATTGTCGAGCGAGTCGCCCTCAAAGTTCCGCACGCGCTCGGGCAGGTTACCGAAGGTGAAGCTCATGTCGAGCATCTGGTCGTAAAAGGAAAAATCGCCTGCCGGAACGAAGTTCAGCCCGGCTTGATCCTGCCAGTGCTGTCGGCGCAGGTGAGCGCCCGCCGTCTTGAGTTCCTCTCGGGAGGACTGCCCCTTCCAGTAGGATTCGAGGGCAAATTTCAGTTCGCGCTTCGCGCCGATACGCGGGAAGCCGAGATTGTGTGTGATGGCCATTGGTTCGTTATGCTTTCGGGTTATGGTGTGCCCCGATAATACCAGCTTGAACCTATGAAGTAAAATGGTATGTTTTCACGTATCCATGAGTTTGACTCATGGGTACATTCCGCCATGATCGAACGCATCCACCTGGAAATCCTGCGTGCCGTCGAGGAGCACGGCTCGCTCACCGCCGCCTCAAAAAAGCTCCACCTGACACAATCGGCGCTCAGCCACAGCATGCGCAAACTGGAGGAGCAGCTCGGCGTCGAAGTCTGGCTGCGCGAGGGTCGTACGCTGCGTCCGACCCAGGCGGGCGAGTACCTGCTGGGACTGGCGAACCGTCTCGTGCCGCAGTTAGAGCACGCCGAGAAGCGCCTACAGCAGTTTGCAGAAGGTGAGCGCGGCACGCTGCGCATCGGGATGGAGTGCCACCCATGCTACCAGTGGTTGCTGAAGGTTGCCTCGCCCTTTCTGGCGGCTTGGCCGGGCGTCGATATGGACGTGATTCAAAAATTTAAATTCGGGGGCATCGGCGCCCTCTTTGGCTACGAGATCGACATGCTGGTCACGCCTGACCCGCTCTACAAAACCGGGCTGATATTCGAGCCGGTTTTTGACTATGAGCAGGTGCTTGTCGTCGGTGACGATCATCCCCTGTGCCGCGCCCGTTTCGTCAAGCCCGACCAGCTCTCTGGCGAAGTTCTCATCACGTATCCGGTCCCCGCCGATCGGCTGGACGTTTTTACGCGTTTCCTCACCCCCGCCGGGATTAGCCCGCGGCAGCACAAGCTGATTGAAACGACTGACATCATGCTCCAGATGGTGGCCAGCGGACGCGGGGTAGCTGCCCTGCCGCGTTGGCTGGTCGAGGAATGCCGCTCGCGCTTCGCGGTCCATCCGGTGCGCTTGGGTAAAGGCGGCGTGCAAAAGCAAATCTTTCTCGGCATCCGCGAAGCCGACGCCGACATCGACTACATTCGCGCTTTCCTGGAGATGGCCCGCTCTCATGCAAAAGACGCCTTCAAACGGCCCGTTGGCAAGTAACTACGTATTTCCCCGCCCAGTCGTTACCTTCCGAACCTTGTGCGCATGGTTCTCCGCCTTGGTTGGGGCGTTTTCGGCCTCATCGCTAGCCTGCTTGGCCCAGGCGGGAAGCCCGTGCGGCTCCTGGCTTTAGGGAACCGGCAAGGATGTTCTTCCGACCGGCTTGCCCTGCCGGAAGCAGTTACGGGGGCGAAGATAACAATTTTTAAAAATTACCCAAATCGGGATTGACAAGATATTCATGTAGCACAAGCTACGTCGAACTGATGGACGCAGACCCTCTGCACATTGCCAAGCACAAGATGTAGCATGGGGTACGCTCCTGCCTTAGGCTCTTTTTATTTAACCACGAATGTAGCATAGGCTACATTATTGAGAAATAACATAATCATCCATCTGCATTCTTCGCTATGAATCCAGTCTCTACGAAACACCGCTCATACAACAACACCCGGGGCCTCTTTGGCATGATCGCCGCCTGTTGTGTCTATGCCGGGCTTGCCGAAACCGTCCGCGCGCAGACTCCGACCGAGGAAGGAACAGCGGTAGAGGCGCAATTGACCGGAGACGCCTTCGGGGCGGACTGGATGAAGACTGTCGGCTTGACCGGCGGTTGGGGCGGTGTCCGGCAGGGGGTCGAGGACGCGGGGCTGGTCCCATACGCGGTCTTTACCGGGGAGTTTCTGGCCAATGCCAGCGGCGGTTACGCGGACGGATCGGCCTGGGCTGGGCTCTTGGATTTTGGGCTGGAGGCCGATCTGGACAAGCTGGTCGGCTGGACGGGCGGGAGCTTTTTCGTCAACGCTTTCTACTTTCACGGCAACGACGTGTCGGGCAGCTACGTGGGCGATTTCAACGCGGTCAGTAACATCTACACCGACACGGAGTTCAACGTCTTCAACATCTATTTTAGGCAGAGCTTTCAGGACGATCGCTACTGGTTCAAGCTCGGCCAGATCGCGGTGGACGATGATTTCATGCTCTCCGAAAGCGCGTTCCTGTTTATCAATGCCTCCTTCGGTCCGCTACCGACGGAGTCCGGCAACATCGCCGCTCCGATCTATTCGTTGGCCGCTCCTGGCGCGCTGGTCTATGTCGAGCCGGTTGAGAACTGGTTCATCCAGACGGCCATCTACGCCGGGGACGCCGGACCGGCGCAGTCCAGCAACCACGGATTTGACTGGCGCACGGGCGGCAGCGCGGGCTGGGCCTGGTTTGGAGAGGTGGGAACGCGCTACGATCTGGCGGCAGGCGGTGTCATCAAGATCGGCGGCTACTACGCGACCGGAGAGTTCACCAACTACGCTACCGGCGCGAACGAGCGCGGCCTGGGCTCGGTTTATGGCGTGATCGACCAGCAGGTGCTCGCCGCCGAGGACGGCAGTCCCGGTCTGAGCGTGTTTGTGCGCGGCGGTCTCGCCCCCGATGACGACCTTGTAACCGTCAGCGCCTACGTGGACGGCGGGGTGGTGCTCAGCGACTTGTTTCTCGACGGCGATGCTTTCGGGGTGGCGGTTTCGCAGACTTTTTTCGGTGACGAGTACCTGAACGCGACCCGCGCGGGCGGCACGCCGGTGACCTCCTCCGAGACCGTGATCGAGGCGACCTACCAGTTCAAGCTCACCGAGTGGCTGGCGGTCCAACCGGACCTCCAGTATGTATTCGATCCTCACTACAGTGACAACGACGCGCTGATCGTCGGCGTGCGCGCCGAGCTGGCCTTCTGATCAGCCAGAAACTCCTTCATGTATCCGAAATTAAATACGAACGACCATCATCATCATGAACCTGTTGAAAACAAAAAATCTATTCGCAAAGAAACTGCGCCCGCTGGCGCTCGCCGTTGCGGCTGCGCTGACGCTTGCCACGGCTGTCCCCACTGCGCTCGAAGCCGCGCCAGACAAATACCCCTATACGGCGGTGACGACCGTGGGGATGATCACAGATATCGTGCGCAATGTCGCTGGTGATAAGGCCGAGGTCGAGGGGCTGATTGGTGAGGGCGTGGACCCCCACCTGTACAAGCCGACGCGCGGCGATGTCATGGCGTTGAGCCGGGCGGATATCATCTTCTACAGCGGCCTTATGCTGGAAGGGAAAATGGCCGACGTGCTCATTCGCGTGGCCCGCAAGGGCAAGCCGGTCTATGCCGTGACGGAGGAGATTCTCGACCAGGGCGACTACGTCATGACCGACGAGCAGGAGCACTATGACCCACACGTATGGATGGATGTGGGCGGCTGGATCATGGCGACCGATGTGGTTGGCGATGCCCTTGGCGAGTACGACCCGGCCAACGTCGCCTACTACCGTCAAAACGCCGACGCCTACATGGAAAAGCTACGCAAACTTGACGCCTATGTGCGCGAAGTCATCGCCACCATCCCCGAGAACCAGCGTGTACTGGTCACGGCGCACGATGCGTTCAACTACATGGGCCGGGCCTACGATCTGGAGGTGATGGGCATTCAGGGCATCAGCACCGAGTCGGAGGCCGGGGTCAAGGACATCGAAAATCTGGTCAACTTCCTCGTCGAAAACCACATCCCGGCTGTTTTCGTGGAGACCTCGGTGTCGGACAAAAACGTCCGCGCACTGGTCGAGGGCGCACGTGCTCGCGGGCACGACCTGAAGATCGGAGGCTCGCTCTTTTCTGACGCGATGGGGGCTCCCGGCACCTACGAGGGCACCTACATCGGCATGCTCGACCACAACGCCACCACCATCGCCAAAGCCCTCGGCGGCAATCCGCCCGCCAAGGGCCTTAACGGCAAGCTTTCCAACGGACAATAACGGAAGAACGTTGTCCAGCGGAGGTTAACAGTAACGCCTGGCGGCGGCCGTGCCGGTGTCGTGTCCATCTAAGCGGGTACGCGCCGCTGTCAGGCTTTTTTTATTCAATCATCATGTCCAAATCCGAACCTCAATCCGTCGCGTATCAGGCGGGCAAGTCCGCAGGTCCGCTCCCTCTCTCGGTGCGGGACCTGACCGTGGCGTATCACCGCAAGCCCGTCATCTGGGACGTGGACCTGCAAATCCCCGAGGGTAAGCTGGTCGGTATCGTTGGCCCCAACGGCGCAGGCAAGTCCACCCTGATCAAAGCCTGTCTGGAACTGATCCCATCTGCTTCGGGGCAGGTACAGATTTACGGCAAGCCCTACAAAAAGCAGCGCTCCGTCGTCGGCTACGTGCCCCAGCGCGAGAGCGTGGACTGGGATTTTCCGGTCAGTGCGCTGGATGTCGTGGCGATGGGGCTTTATGGACGTATCGGCTGGTTTCGTCCGGTGGGGAAGAGCCACAAGGCGCTTGCCCGTCAGGCGTTGGAACGCGTGGGAATCGCCCACCTGGCCGACCGGCAGATCAGCCAGCTTTCCGGCGGGCAACAGCAGCGGGTCTTTCTGGCCCGGGCACTGGCGCAGGACGCGCAGCTCTACTTCATGGACGAGCCCTTCGCGGCGGTGGACGCCGCCACCGAGCGTGCCATTGTCGCATTGCTCAAGGAGCTGAAGACACAGGGCAAGACGACGCTGGTGGTGCATCACGATCTCGCCACCGTTGCCCAGTACTTCGACTGGGTCGTGATGCTGAACATGCGTGTCGTCGCAGCCGGACCGACGCAGGAAGTCTTTACCCAGGAAAATCTGAAAAAGACCTACGGCGGCAAACTCACGCTGTTGGCAGAAGCCGAGCACGCACTCTCGCAGTTGAAAGTCCAATGAAACGCCTCCCGCTCATTCTCACGACCGTAGTGCTGACGCTCGCCGGGACAGGCATGGCCGGAGCGCACGGCGACAGCCCGTCTCCCGCCCGGAGCGCGGGCTTGTATAACACGCAGTTCGCTTGGCCGTCGATGGAGGACATCTTTCGCGTGGCCACGCTTCAGGACTACAACACGCGGCTGGTCGTACTCACGACATTTATTCTCGGGCTCGCCTCGGGGCTGATCGGAAGCTTTCTGCTGTTGCGCAAGCGTTCGCTCATGGGCGACGCACTTTCGCACGCGTGTCTGCCGGGCATCGGCCTGGCCTTTATCATCATGGTCGCTGCCGGAGAAACGGGAAAGTATCTGCCCGGCTTGCTGGCCGGGGCCGCCATCACCGGGGTGGCGGGTGTCGGACTGGTCATGGCTGTGAGGAACACCTCGCGCATCAAGGACGACACCGCGATGAGCCTTGTGCTGAGTGTCTTTTTCGGCGGCGGCATCTCCATCCTCGCCATGGCGCAGGACATGCCGGGAGCCAGCGCCGCCGGGCTGGAGTATTTTATCTACGGCAAGACCGCCTCGATGGTCATGCAGGATTTCTGGTTGCTGACCGGCGTGGCCGGGCTGGTGCTGCTTGGCTCGCTTCTGCTGATGAAGGAGTTCACGCTGCTGTGCTTTGACGAGGGCTACGGAAAAAGTCTCGGCTGGCCCGTTCACACGCTGGACCTGGTCATGCTTGCGCTCGTCACACTCGTGACCGTGGTCGGACTGCAAGCGGTCGGCCTCATCCTGATCATCGCCTTCCTCATTACACCGGCTGCCGCCGCCCGTTTCTGGACCGAGAACCTGAAAAAGATGCTCTTGCTGGCCGCCGTAATCGGGGCGCTCAGCGGCTGGCTTGGGGCGGCGGTCAGCGCCTTGTTGCCACGGTTACCCGCCGGGGCTGTCATCGTATTGACGGCGGCCAGCCTGTTTCTGCTCAGCATGATTTTCGGCAGCGCGCGGGGCGTGCTCAAGCGCGCGCTCGGCCATGCGCGACTCAAGCGCAAAGTCGGCCGCCAACACCTGTTGCGGGCGGTTTACGAGATACAGGAAGCGCATTGTGAAAACGAGTCACAAGCGCCTGCCAATGTGCCGGTCCCTTTTGACGAACTGTCTCGCAAGCGGAGTTGGACACTGAAGCAGTTGCGTAAGCTCATCCAACGCGCCGGGCGTGAAGACCACATCGAGTCTTTCGATGGCGAAACTCTCAGCCTGTCCGAATCCGGCTATGGCGAGGCTGCCCGCATCACCCGCAACCACCGCCTGTGGGAAATCTTTCTCATCACCCACGCCGACATCGCGGCCAGCCACGTGGACCGGGACGCCGATTCGGTCGAGCACGTCCTGAGCCCCGACATGGTGCGTGAGCTCGAACAGAAACTCGATATGCGCACGGTGCCTGCCAGCCCGCATCCGCTCAACCAAGGAGAATCACTTTCATGAACTGGTACGCTTACGATACCTGGATCGTTATTATCGGCGCGCTCTGCGCCATCGCTGCCGCCTTGCCGGGAACGTTTCTCGTCCTGCGGCGCATGAGTATGATGGGCGATGCAATCAGCCACGCCGTCCTGCCGGGGCTGGCCGTGGCCTTTCTCGTCACGGGCACCCGGGCAAGCCTGGCCATGTTCGCGGGGGCCGCTATCGTCGGCGTCCTGACGGCAGTCTTCACCCAATGGATCAGCAGTTGGGGCAAAGTGGACCGGGGAGCCTCCATGGGCATCGTCTTTACCACGCTGTTTGCCTTTGGACTGTTGCTGATCGTGCAAGCCGCCGACCATGTCGATCTAGATCCGGGATGCGTCCTCTACGGGGCTATCGAGTTGACCCCGCTGGATGTACTGGCCGATATCGAAGTCGGCGGCATTCTGCTGGAAATCCCCCGGGCCGCTGTCGTGCTGGGGGCAGTTGCTGTTGTCAACCTGCTGCTCATTGTGAGCTTGTACAAGGAATACAAAATCAGCGCCTTTGACCCGGACCTGGCGACCACGCAGGGCGTCAATGCCGGGCTCATGCACTACCTGCTGATGACGCAGGTCGCCGTGACTACGGTGGCGTCCTTCGAAGCGGTGGGGAGCATCATCGTGATCGCCATGCTCATCGTCCCCGCCGCTACCGCGCACCTGCTCACAGACCGCCTCGGGCTGATGCTGGTGCTGGCGACTGGTTTCGGGGCTTTATCGTCGTTTGTCGGGCATGTGCTCGCCCTGTGGTTGCCACCGCTGATGGGATTCGCGGGCACAACCACCTCCGGCATGATGGCTGTGGCCACGGGCCTGTTTTTCCTGCTGGCCTGGTTGTTTTCACCCCGCTATGGCGTGGTGCGCCGCATTGGGCGTCAGCGTTTGGACGTTGCGGAGTTGCCCGAAGAAGAGAGACTGGCGTGAACCTGGCGGGTGGCCTGCGGACGCCGATGCTTAATAGTTGGTTGCGCGTTAATTCCAAGAAATCCTTGACGCTCGCTGTAGCCGGCTGAAGTTGACTGCGAAGCAAAGGCTCCTTGTTCGAAGGCGGCACCCTTGTCTGCGCTTTTGCGAACTGGCCGGGTCACATCCAGCCGCAAGAGGTGGACGAGGTCATCCATGTTGTTGATATTTACCCGACTCTGACCGCCCTGGCTGACGCCTCCACCGCCAAGTGCAAACCACTGGACGGCCTCAATGTCTGGGAAAGCATCGCCCGAGGAGAACCGTCACCACGCGACGAATTTTTCTACAATATTGAGCCCTTTCGTGCCGCCATGCGGCAGGGCGACTGGAAACTGATTTGGCGCACGACCTTGCCGTCCTCCGTGGATCTCTACAACCTCGCAGAAGACCCCTACGAGCAAAACAACCTCGCCGCCACCGAACCGGAACTCGTTGCGTCCATGCAAAGACGTATAAACGAAGCCGCAAATGATGCGCAAAAACCACTCTTTTTCGCCGACCAGTTCAAGGTCGTCATGCGTAATATGAACGGCGAGCCCGTCTTACCCTACGAAAATGGGTTCGGAGAAGCGGAACAATTCACCAGCGAACATTAAAAAAGCCCTCCCGGGAAGGAGAGCGAAAAAGTAGTGGTGGAGCCGATCGGGATCGAGCGGGATGTTGGCTATAAAGGTGTTGTGAATGTTGGTTGTGCTCTGGTTGTTGTTTTCAGGGAAAATGTAAAGCAGCGAAGAGCGTGGTCGAAAGGTAACGTTTTACTTATATGATCGCGTGGGTTGTGAGATGGTGCGAGCAGCGCTTGCTTACCGTCTATGGTTCCTCCCGTTTACCGAACGCTCGCTGTCGGGCGTCGGCTCAAGTCAACTGTGGAACAAACGCAGTCTAGCGATGGCCTATCCGAAAGCTTTGGGAAGGCATATTATTCGAAAACTAATGGGATCGAGTTGGCACCTGGGATTTGATATCGGGGGTACAAAATGTGCCGTCATTTTAGGCCAATACGAGCCTGCTTTGGCGCGTCCGGTGATTGTGGAACGTCGGGCATTCAAGACGAATGAGTGGGAGCACCCGTCGGAGGCGCTTGCAGCCATGGCAGCCACTGCTGTTGGGATGGTGAAGAAACACGGTTTGCTCACCTCTGACATTGCCTCGGCAGGAATCAGTTGCGGAGGCCCCCTCGATAGTGTCCGTGGTGTGGTTCTCTCGCCCCCGAATCTACCCGGTTGGGATGAGGTCCCGGTGGTTGGGGTTTTGAGTGAGGAATTATCCATCCCGGTAAAACTACAAAATGACGCCAATGCCTGCGCACTGGCGGAATGGCGGTGGGGGGCGGCCCAAGGCGCCGATACGGCGGTTTTTCTGACCTATGGCACGGGCTTGGGTGCGGGCCTTATTATCGGAGGTCGGCTGCACGAGGGACGTATAGGACTGGCGGGTGAAGTCGGGCACTGGCAACTGGCAAGTGAAGGACCTGTCGGTTACGGTAAGTCGGGCTCGTTCGAAGGCTTCTGCTCCGGAGGTGGAATGGCTCGATTGGCGAGTTCACTGCTGACCCGCCGGGCTGCAAGCAGTACGTTCGGCCAAGTCTGGAGCGGCCACTCAGGCACATCCATCTCTCCTGATGTAAAGGCGCTGGCGACGGCGGCACGTGAGGGGGATCCACTGGCCCGCGAGGTCTTTGAGACGGCGGCTCGGAAGTTGGGGCAAGGACTTGCCCTTATCATCGATTTACTCAATCCGGAAGTCATCGTTATCGGGAGCATTTTTACCCGCTGCGAAGACCTTCTGCGGCCCGGGATGGAGTGTGAGCTGAGCGCGCAGGCTTTACCCGCCGCCCTGGCTGCCTGCCGGGTTGTTCCTGCCGCGCTGGGAGAGCAAATCGGGGACTACGCCGCGTTGGCGGTAGGCAGCCTGTGACGAAGTAAATGGCACGGTTATTGGAATATTTTTGGACTTGGAATGAACAAACACTTAAACGATTTACTGAGGCGCTACCCTGCGCTGGAAGCATGTCTGGGAGATATTGAGCAGGCTTTTAAGCAACTGCACGCCGTCTTTCACGGCGGCGGTAAGCTACTTCTGTGTGGCAATGGAGGTAGCTGTGCCGATGCCGCGCACATAGCTGGTGAGCTAATGAAGGGCTTTATGCGATCTCGGCCTCTTCCTGGCGACCTGGCGGCTCGATTGATGGAGGCAGACCCGGAACTGGGGGAGGCTGGAGTACGGAAACTACAGGGGGCTTTGCCCGCCGTTGTACTCACGGGTAGCGACCCATTGGCCACCGCCATCGCAAACGACATCGACGGCGAGCTCGTTTTTGCGCAGCAGGTGCTCGGCCTGGGCAGGGAAGGGGACGCGTTGCTGGCGATCAGTACCTCCGGGCATTCGCGAAATGTCTGCCGGGCGGTTGGGGTGGCGCGGGCACTGGGCTTGCGGACGCTTGGCTTAAGCGGTGGGGACGGGGGGTGGCTGACCCGCTCCTGCGAGACATGCATCGTCGTGCCCGGTTCTACCGTCCCCGAAATTCAGGAACTGCACCTGCCGGTCTATCACTGTTTGTGCCGGATGCTGGAGGATGCTTTTTTCGCCTGACAGTCGCGTGAGCTTGGCTTCTGCATCCTGAGTGCCGAGGCTCCTGATTGGGGTCACTGGCCATAGATATTCCCAAGATTACTGGGTAAAGGTGTCGCCCGAGAGTCCCCCACTCAGGCCGCGATCTCATCAACGCCATCCTCGGCACTGAAGCCTTGCTTTAAGCCGATAGGGTGTTCCTTACACCAACCCCAAACCTCGATGAAAACGGTATGACGTCGCACGAAAAGTCGACGCAGGGTTGAACCAAAATCGTCTTGGCTGGATCCAAGCCGGGAGTCGGGTAAATGGTAAGATAGCTCCAGATAAGCTTTTTCTCACTTTTACATGAAGACGGTTCATCTGATTTTCAATGCTCACTTGGATCCGGTTTGGCTATGGGGCTGGCAGGACGGCGTGGACGAGGCGCTCTCGACGTGCCGGAGCGTATGCTCGCTGCTGGAGGCCAACCCGGATGTCGTTTTCACGAGGGGAGAGTCCTGGGTGTATGAGCAAATAGAGCGCCTCGACCAGGTGTTGTTTACACGCATCCGAGCATTGATCAAGCGGGGCCAGTGGGAACCTGTCGGCGGCTGGTATATCCAGCCGGACTGTAATCTGCCCAGCTGGCGGGCTTTTGAGAAACAGATCGAACTCGGTCGGACGTACTTCGAGCAGAAACTGAGGGCGTTTCCGCAGATCGCCTACAACGTCGATTCCTTCGGACACGCGGCCACTTTGCCCACGCTGATGAGCCGGGCCGGGCAGAGTCACTATATCATGATGCGTCCGCAGGAGCACGAGATGACGCTCCCGGCACGGCTCTTTCGATGGTGCGACGCGGCAACCGACTGCGAAGTGACGACATTCCGTATTGCCGGGGAGTACTGCACGCCCGAGGGGATCACGAAGGAGTTCATCGAGCGCTCGCTGACGGAGCTCCCCGACGGTGTGGAGCACACGATGTGCTTTGTTGGCCTCGGCGATCACGGGGGCGGGCCCAGTCAGGCGATGATCGAGTGGTGCCGCGAGCACGCGTTGGCGATTCCTGGCGCACGCTTGGTCTTTTCTTCACCGAGCCGGTTCTTCGCCGCTGTTGCGGGGCAACGGGAGTTGCTCCCCGTCGTGACGGGCGAGCTACAGTACCACGCGGTCGGCTGCTACAGCGTGATGCACGACCTGAAAACGGCGCAGAAGCGAACGGAACTGCGCCTGGAGCAGGCCGAGCAATGTGCCGGATTGTTGCCCGAGGAAAAGGCCGAGGTGGACGTGGCTTGGCGGCAGGCGTGCTTTCACGCCTTTCACGATACACTGGGCGGTACCTGCATCCCCAGCGCGTACCGGCACGTCCGCAATGAAATTGGCGCGGCCGAGGCGACGGCGGAGCGAACGATGGCCTACGCGCTTCGGCGCGAGGTGGTCCGGCTGGCTCCCGACCCCTTGCAGCGGCTGGTCATATACCATCCGGGGCCGCGGGACTGGAGTGGCTGGATGGAGGTTGAGCCCTGGCTGGAGTGGACGCCATGGCAGTCCGGCTGGCGCGTGCTGGATGAGACGGGGGAACCGATGCCTTTTCAGGAAATTGCCGCCGAGGCCATGCATCAGCGCCAGACGCGTTTGCTGTTTTTCCTGGAAATCGCAGCGGGTGAAATCCGCTGCCTGCGACTGGACCGCTCTGTGGAGGGGATTCCGGCAGTACTGCCGTCGGCTCAGGGCGCGCCTGCGTTCGCGTGGCGTGCAGGGGCCTTGCCCGGTTTGTCCGGGAGGGCCGGAGAGCTTACGCTGAATCTGCTTTTGCGGGAGGACTTGACGGATACGTGGTCGCATGGCGCGGATCGGTACGACGGTGATATCCTCGCACAGGCTCATTGGGAAGACCCTGTCGCGCTGGAGACGGGCCCCTTGCGGTGGGCCTGGGCGCAGGCCGGGACGCTTGGGGAGCGCTCCACGTTGCGGGCCGAGTGGCGGAGCTACGCCGGAGAGGAGTCCGTGGTCGAATTGATCCTGCGGGTGCACTGGCACGAGCAGCGGGCGGTGGCCAAGCTGGAGATCGGCGGTTCATCGATATTAACGGCCCTGCAGGCAGGCATACCCGGCGGTGAACTCCGACGCGAACCGGTGGGACGGGAGTTTCCATTCGCCGACTGGGTCTGCGTGGTACCGACCGCGGGCGAGCCCTGGGGCGTGGCCAGTCCGGATGTTTTCGCGGCAGACGCGCGTCCCGAGCGCCTGGCGCTGACGCTTCTGCGCGCCTCGGTCATGGCGCACCACGAGCCCAACCCCGGCACCTCTCCGCGTCGGGAGATCAGCGACCAGGGCGAACACCTCTTCTGCTTTCGCTTCGTCCTGGGAGGGATGATGTCGGGTGATACGCTGGCCTCCATGGCCCGCGACTATGTGCAACGGCCGCTTGTTGCCACCACGACCGACGGCATGCCCCGGCGTTACCTGCGTGGCGAGGCCGGTTCCTGATTGTTTATGTATTCAAAAACAGATACACCATGATGATGTTTTTCCTTTTTCGTTCCCTGCCTTTGCTGGGCCTGCTGGTGGCGACCACTGCGCTACCCGTTGGGAGTGCTGGCGCGGAGGTAGCGGGCACCCCGATTGTTTATAAAACCGTGGACGGGCACGAGTTGAAGCTCTATGCCGTCAAACCCAAAGACTGGCGCGCAAGCGACGAGCGGCCTGCACTGGTCTTTTACCACGGAGGCGGCTGGGTGGGGGGCGCCCCGAGCGCGTTTAACGAGCAGGCGGAGTATCTGGCCTCGCGCGGTATGGTCTGCATCCTGCCCGAATACCGACTGCTGGAGACGATGGATCCGCCCGCCATCTGTATCGAAGACGCGAAGTCGGCCTTCCGCTGGGTGCGGGGCCATGCCGACGAACTGGGGATCAATCCGGCCCGCATCGCCGCCGGGGGCGGATCGGCGGGAGGGCATCTGGCGGCGGCACTGGCGCTGCTGCCGGGGTACGACAGCCCGGAGGATGACTTGAGCATATCCTGTCGGCCGGATGCGCTCGTCCTCTACAATCCTGTGCTCGACAACGGCCCGGACGGCTACGGCTACCGCCGCATCGGTGATCGCTACCCGCAGTTTTCGCCCTTTCACAACGTCCGCTCGGACGCCCCGCCGACGATCATCTTCGTCGGAACGGAGGATAAACTGGTCCCCGTGGAGATGATCCTCGACTTTGAAAAGCGCATGCAGGAGGCGGGCGTGGAGTGCGAGGCTTTCGTGTACGAGGGGCTGCCGCACAGCGTCTTTCACCGGCGCTACGCCGGCGACCGCGGTTTTTATTTGTGCTTGAGGGAAACGGACCGGTTCTTCGAGGATTTGGGATGGCTCAAGGGGAAGCCCACGCTGGAAAAGCCCGCCGGACTCAGGGACCTGGAATAGAGCGCTCGTCGTCTGATTTGGAGTCCTGAGCGATCCACTCAGGCGGGAGAAGGGGAGCCTTCGTTCCGGCCTCCCCGATGCTGGTGCAGATACTGACTGGGCGTGCAGCCGCTGAGTCGGCGAAAGACGCGCCCGAAGTGGCTCTGATCCTGAAACCCAACCTGATAGCAGACCTGGCTGATGTTGAAGCGTCCGGATTGGAGCAGGCGCCGGGCACAGGCGACGCGCACACGCAGCAGGTACTGGTGAAAGCCCAGTCCCGTCTGCGCCTTGAAAAGCCGTCCGAGATGGTCCGGATGACAGCCGAGCGAGTCAGCGGCATCGGCCAGCGTGAGCGCCTCCGCGTAGCGGTGCTGGATGAACTCGATGCCGGCCCGCACCAGCGGGGCGAGCTTGCGTTGTAGGCCCATGAACTGTGAACCGCTGGCACTGGAGTAGGTGAGGATATTCAATCCGCAGGCTTCGATCAGGCGCAGGCTTAGCTCGCGCACGAGCATGAGCGTGCGCTGGTGATGGCCAAGCTCCTCGACGGTGACGCGCGGCACGGTCTCCAAGATTCGCAGGTAGGGCTCAGGGGCCTGCCGCAAGCGGCGGCACTGGCGGTAGATGTTGGCCTTGGCTACGACCTCCGTGCCACAGACCACGACCGAGCCGAAGTAAAACACCCCGAGCAACCGGCCGTGGCGGGCGAGCGGCTCGGCCAGGTCGGTCAGACCCAGCCGGCACTGCCCGCCGAGCCCTCCGTTCCGCCGCCGCACCCGGCGGTTGACCGCGAGCTTGTTGCGGATGCAGGCGGCGTGGCCCTCGGCGGTGCTTTTGGCCAGGGTGCAAAAGGCGCAGTCGTGCACGCGGAAGCGCGGCTCCAGCCGCAGGTCCGGGTGGTCGAGGGTGATGCCCGAGAGGTCTTCGAAGAGGATTTTCAGCCCCGTCCGTTGCGCGGTCAATTCCAGCAACTGATTGAAGACCGAATTGAGGTCGCCGGGGATGGCGCGTTGCGCGATCCCGTCCGGGAGTGCGGGGAAGCCCGGCCCTGGGCGACGGGCGGTCATTTTGCGGCGGGCGAAGGAGAGGCGTCCGGGCTGAGGGTGATTTTCAACAGCGCGTCACTCTGCGCCGGCCACTTGAAGGCCACGGTGTGGGAGCCGTCGCTCTCCGGTGTGAGGCTGTGCGTGAGCGAATGGGTCTCGTCGCCGTAAAAGGCGAGGATCTCAGCGGTGACCGGGCCCCGCAGACCGGAGACGTTGACCTGATAGCGTTTCCATGAGACCTCGGCGGGATAGTCGCCTGCCACGGGGACGTAGAGGCGGACGGTGTCGCCGTCGCGGCAGGCTACACTGTAGCCTAGGCCGGGCCCCTTCTCGGTTACGCTCAGGCGTTCGCCCTGGTAATCCTTCCAGAACTTGAACGCCTCGACCACCGGACGGGGTTGACCGTCGGGCGCCCACGGGCAGAAGTCACTCTCCCACCAGCCGATGCAGAAGTATTGCGCGGCGGCGACATCGCGGGCGGCGAAGAGGCCGAGATTGAGGGCGGTGATCAGGCTCTGCTCGGCGAAGGAGACACCGCGTTGCGTGAAGTCCTCGTGCATGAGCGCGTTGTATTCGGTGATCAGGATGGGTTTCTCCGTCTGGAGCTGCTCGCGCATGATCGCCCGCATGCGGGCGAGGGCGTCGTCCACCGCGCCGTTGGCGGGGTTTCCGTAGTAGGTGTGGATGGCGGCAAAGTCCATCACCTCGCCCACGCCGTAGTCGGTGATGAGCGGAGCCCACCACTTGCGGATGCCTCCGCGCCACGGGTCGGCCATGCCGCCGGTTCCCACGAGGATGGTCGGGTCCACGGCTTTCATCTTGCGCACGGCGGCGTGAAAGAGCTGGGCGTAGCGTTCGGAGCCGCTGTTCCAGGGCTGCTTGAACCAGAAGGTCGGGCTGTCGGGCTCGTTCCAGATTTCCCAGTAGCGGATGCCGGCCTTGTTTTCGATATTGGCGTGACGGACGACGGCGGCAGCGTGGTCACTCCAGTCTTCGATGAAAAACTCCCAGTCCTCGGGCTCGGTCGTGCCCTCGCCGAGCATCCACGGGGCATAGTTGCTGAGCGTGCACACACCGGTGATGTTGTTCTCCTTGAGCCAGACGAGCCACTGATCGAACTCTTCCCAGTGCCACTGGCCGGGCTCGGGCTGAATCTTACGGGCGGAGGCATCGCCGGGGCTGGCCTCACGGTTGCTGCTGAGGCCGAGTTCCTCGTAGGCGTCGGTGTGCTGCCGGAAGTCCAGGTAGCATCCGCCGAAGATGAGGCGGTTGACCGGGGTACCGGGATCCGCGGCGTTTACGCTCAGGGTGATCTCCTGGGCGGCGTTGAGCAGGGGGGCGGAGGCGCCCAGGGTGAGGGCGCAGCATAAGGCGAGGGAAGGATTTTTCACTGTGGAAACGGATGGGTGGGTTATTGCGGGTCGAGTTCGATGTAAAAGACGTTGCGGCGCAGGGTGGCGGGCACGCGGATAAGGGTGCCCGCCGCGTCGGGGCGGACATCCAGCGCGGGCGGACTCCACTGCAGGTACGAGCGCACCTGCGAGCCGGTGCCGTTGCGGCCCAGCCAGGCATCGAGGAGCCGGGCGCTGCGGGCGCTCACCCCGGCGGGCAGGATAATCTCCAGATCGTCGCGGGCATGAGTGTCGGTGGAGTGAACGGCCAGGATGCGCCGCTCCCCGGCGCGCAGGGCGCAGACCGAGACGGGGCCGGATTGACCCGAGCCGAGCGGGCTGAGCGGCCCAAAGCCCAGGATGTCGTAAAAGGCGTCGAGAGCTTCGCCGTGCGGATACGTCAGACCGCAGTGGCCGTCGCGCCCGGTGATCAGGTGCATGCCGGGCTCACCGTGGCCGCCCCCGGCGCAGGCGCGGTACAGGTCGTACCAGAAAAGCCGGTAGCGCTCCGGCTCGGCCCCGTGCGTGAGCAGCCAGTACAGCAGGCGCGGGAGCAGCCGTGGCACGTAATCGGGGGTACGGGTGGTGTTGCCGAACTCGGTCATCCACAACTGGCGGACGCGTCCGTCGCGGACGTAATGCTCGTGCAGGTAGTCGAAAACGTCTGTTTCGGCGTAGTGGACGGTGAGGATGTCGATGTGTTTCCACAGCTCGTTATAGCCCAGCCAGTCCTCCATGTCGCGGTAGAGGTAGTGCGAGCGGGAGTCCTCGTGCAGGTTGGCCCAGCCGCCGAAGACTGCCTTGCCGCCGTGCTCGCGGATGATCCGTGAACTGGGGATAAAGACGCGGTCGATGAACTCCTCGTGCGACCCGAGCCAGTAGCCCTTACTGTTGGGCTCATTCCAGATCTGCCAGTGTGAGATGTTCCAGGGCGGGCGGCTGTAGCGCTCCACGGTGGCGCGCACGTAGCGGTAGAAGCGTTCGTAGTCCCGCGGCGGGGCTTTACCCAGGCTGCCGGAGGGGAGGGCGCGTTCCGCCGGGTCGCTGCTGGCCCAGGGCGTGGTGCGGCCGACACCGGCGATGACGTTCAAGCCAAAGCGTTGCACTGCTTCCAACTCGTGGTCGCTGCGGCTGAACTCGAACCGCCCGTCCTCGGGCTCGATCGCGCTCCAGACAAAGCTGCCGTTGCGCACCCAGCCGATGCGCCAGCGCTCGTAAATCCAGCGCAGTTCCTCGGCGTAATAGCCGTGGGTGTTGAATCCCATCAACTCGTCGAGCGAAGGCTGCCAGGCGGCGGCAGTGGCGGAGGCCTGAAGGGCGACGCGCACCGGTTCGGAAACGGGGGCCGTGAGGGGAGCGAGCGCGACGCGGATGTCGTCGAGGATCAGGCGTATCCGGCCGCGCAGGCCGAGGGTCAGCCAGAGCGGGCCGCAGGTGCGTACCGGCAGTTCGGCGGTCAGGTAACCGCCGGGCGTGTGCGCATCCCAGCTGTGCTCGGCGTGGATGTCGTTCCCGTCCGGGCCCGTCAGACGGGCATAGAAGCCCGCCCCCGGAAAGTACTGCGGGATGCGCTGGAGCAGGCACAGGCCGAGCGTTTCTCCGGCCATCGTTGTTCCCAGCGGCAACCGCAGAAAATCCCGTTCCCCATCCGCTTCGGGGGCGGGCAGGGTATCGGCCAGCAGGCTGGCGTTGCCGCAGAGAATGTACTTGCCGATGGTGCGATTGAGGTGGGCGGTGTCCGTGTCCATCCAGGCTTGCGGTGGAAGACCTTCGTTGGCCCGCCAGTGCAGGCTGCAGAGGGGCAGGGGGGGAGCGGGGTCGTGCATGGGGACTATTCTAGCTTTCCCATGCGTCCGTCCGCTAGTCGATTTCCGTCTAGAAACTGGTCTAAAACCGACATGACGCTTGCTCGCCGCCTGCTGTTCTCCCGGCTCGGAGAGCTTATCTCCCGTGGGCTGAACCCGAATTGGTATAAAGCGCCCTTCGATTCTGGCGATTCATACACCAGATGAAGACTAAATGCGGGTTGATTATGGACTAGCTGACGGGCACATCCGACCGCTATGATATGGCCCGTCTCCCATACCCTCTTTTATCTCCCGATACCGCCTGTTTCGAAGGCACAACCCCCTTTTTGCTTGTGAACATTGGCTTTCTCGTCGCCCTGCCCGATGTCGCGCCGCGAAGCGTCGCTTTACCCACTATCGATTGCGGCTCGGCGATGGCTAACTTCTCAACCGCCAACCGCCTGTGATGATCTCGAACTCCATTGACACAGCAGCGCGTGCGAAGAGCTCTCCCCGTCACCCCCGCCGGGGCATGGCTCTGGTCATTGCCATGGTCCTGATGGGCTTTATCCTGCTCCTGCTGATCTCTCTGAGCGTGCAGCTCCAGGTGGAGACACGCGCGGCCTCTATTTCCAACCGGCAGCTCGATGCCCGTGCTAACGCGCTTCTGGGCCTGTCGCAGGCGCTGGGCGAACTCCAGGCCGCGGCGGGACCCGATCAGCGGGTCACGGCGACAGCCGGTATTCTCGACGACACCCGTGACGAGAATCGCTACTGGACGGGCGTCTGGAAGGTCGAGGGCGACAATCCCTTCGATTACACCTCGGGCATCCGTGACGGCGCGGGCCGGATCGATGCGACCGAGCGCCCCCCGACGTGGCTTATTTCCAGCAACAACGCTCCCGACCCCAGCGCGACCATCGAGTCCGTCAATGTCTTGGACGGGGAAGTGCAAACCGTCCGCCTGCTGGGTGCAAACACCTTTACCCCGCAGGCCCCCTCCGATTCGGGCGAGATAATCGCGGGTCGTGTCCGGGTGGAGGAGCCGAGCGGCAAGGTCGGCGGCTATGCCTGGTGGGTCGGAGACGAGGGCGTCAAGGCCAAGCTCAACCTCGTCGATCACACGGGCGAGTTCGACGCAGGGACAGCCGATGAGCGCCGCCAGCGCGACCGCCTGCCGCTGGTGACCAGCCAGCGCACGGCGGGGGAGCTGCTGCTCGACGCGGGGGCGGACTACCCGGTTAACGCTGCCAAGCTGGAACAAGTCGGGTCGGGCACAGAACTCTCCTGGCTTTCGAACAAGGCTCTCAACGCCGATTGGATAAAAGAGAGCTTCCATGACGTGACTTTCGCCTCGGCGGGTGTCCTCAGCGACACCCGGCACGGCGGGTTGAAAAAAGACCTCAGTCGCGGCCTGGGCGACCAGTGGCAGACGTTCATGCAGGAACTCCAGAGCGACAGCACCCAGTGGTCGAACGGTTGGCCGCGCCCGCAGGCGGTCTTTCAGGTGCCGGGACCGGGCGGGCTCTACGGAGCGCCCTACGACGGCAATCTCTATGGCCCCTACTGGGATGTGCTCTACCACTACGCCAACCTTTATCAACCGCATCAGCCCTGGATCCCGAATCTCCATGACTTGAACAGCTCCATGACCTTTCGCGGGTACGTCAGCGGGGAGAACGGTCCGGCTGGCCTCGGTGATCTCAGCGCCGGCGACGCGGACATCGAGGTGCGCGGCATGGGGCCGGATGACCAGAATTTCCTGCCCCGGCACGACTTCACCAACGACAGCAGCAAGTGGATGCGCGGAAACTGGTTCGCGCTTCCGCCGACCCTCCATGCGGGCAACACCTATGACCTCGGCGACAGTGCCCGTCGCGATCCGGTCTGGAACACACTCGCGCCCGTCCTGGCGCGCCTCCAGATCGTCTTCTCACTCTCCAGTGTCGAGGTCACCGACCCTGCCACCGGTCTGCCGGTGATAGACCCGACCACCGGAGGAAAGTCCTATCGCCTGCTCCTGCACATGAGCCCCGCTGTCGTGCTCTGGAACCCGTACAACGCCACCCTCGCGGCCACGCGGTATTCGTTCAATTTCGAGCCCATCGTGCGCCTGCAGATCCAGGTGGACGGGGTGGATTACCTGCCCGGCCCCTCGAATGGTAAGTACAACCTCATCGACCTGCTCAAGGTTAACGGCTGGGGGCCGGCGACCCGGACGGACGCATCCGGCAATCATTTCGCTGATATTAGTTCGGACGGGTACAAGCAGGTCATGCTGCTGGAGACCCAGCCGGTCACGCTGGCGCCCGGCGAGGTGCGGGTTTTTTCACTGCCCAGCTCGGATATTCCCTGGCATCCGCTCATGAACAAAGGCTCGCAGAACTCAAGCTACTGGCTGAGCAATCAGTTCAACCCCACGAACTCCGCCTACGTCGAGCTGCTCAAGACCAGCCAGAGCGGCACCTTTATCAACTACAACGCCAGCACGCCCAACCCGACCACGGACCTGCCGGAGATCAAGGTGGACACCGGGCATCCCGGCGACATCACGGTTAAGTTTTTCGCCGAGTCGATCGGCACCCAGTATGGCAACAACGGCTTTCTCACCGTCGAGGGCATTGACCTGAACACCGAACCGAACCATTTCTCCGGCAACACGCCGATCCGCATGGGCGGAGGGCTGCGCTACGCGCGATTCGTCACGAGCGACACGCCGTATTCGCTGGGGACGGTTGATGGCCTCGTCGGCAACATCGTTCCCTTTGCCGCCATCTACGCCGCACTCAAGACCACGCAGGAGAGCGCGGACGGCGTGCCGGTCTTCTCGCAACTCAATGCGCGCGCGATCGTCTCGAACAAACTTATCGGCAACCCGGACATGCCCTTTACCGAGATCTACCGGGGCGGCCTGCTCGATGCCAGCGACAGCCAGCTGGACATCCAGGAAAGCGGCGGACTGAGCTTTTACGGTCCCAGCTACGAGCCGCAGAACGGCGGGCAGTCGCGCCTCATCCTGTTCGACGTGCCACGCCAGCCGCTGCTCTCCGTGGGCGAACTCATGCACGCCAATGTCTCCTACTACGATATTCTGCCCCAGTACGCGGTGGGTAATTCCTACGCCTCGCCCTACATCGCTGCTGGCGACTACTACGCGACCTGGGCGCAGGACAGCGGCTCGCACTTCCCGGTCGTGGACTACTCCTACGCGCTCAACGACGCGCTTTTCGACGAGTACTTTTTCTCCGGGGTGCCCGCGCGCTACTCGCGCTACGGCTCCGCCGAACTGGAATCGATGGCCGGGCGGCTTCCGCCTTATGAAAACTTTGACGAGAACTACCTCAGCGCAGGCAAGCCCCTGCCCAACCCGCGGATGCTTCCGCGCCAGAGCGGTACCTGGGCGGAGACTCTCGACCGTATCCAGGATCTGGATACAGCCGCCGCGCAACTGATGGTGGACGGCGCTTTTAACGTGAACTCGACCTCCGTGGAGGCGTGGAAGGCCGTGCTCGGATCCCTCGCGCTGGCCCCCGGCGAGACGTATCCGCTGGCCAGCTACTCGGGTGGAACCGATACCCTTAGCGCGAACGCACTGGACTACCCGGCTCCGCGCTTCTCTCTGCCCGTGGATAACCCAGGCCGGCGTTGGACGGGGTTTGCCACCCTCAGCGAGGCAGAGGTGGAGACGTTGGCCGAGAACATCGTCGAGGAGGTGAAGGCGCGGGGGCCGTTCCTGTCGCTGTCGGACTTTGTCAACCGTCGGCTGACCAACGGCGATACCGGCAAGGCGGGTGCGCTCCAGGCCGCCATCGACAACTCGGGGATCAACTCCACTGCGGACCTCGGCCCCTCGTACAATATTTCCGCCAGCGCAAGTTCGCCCTATCAGCGGATGAGCGCCGCCAACCTCGCCCCGGCGCAGGGGGCCGGGGTGGCGGGCTGGCTCCTGCAAAACGACCTCCTCCGCGGGCTGGCCCCCGTCCTGACGGCGCGCTCGGACACATTCCGCATCCGCGCCTACGGGGATGTCGAGAGTGCCGTCAGCGGAGAGGTCGAGTCCCGCGTCTGGCTGGAGGCGATCGTCCAGCGCATGCCGGAATATGTGGACGCTTCCGATGCGCCCGAGACCCCGGTTTCCCTGCGGGATCCCGGTGAGCCGGTCCGCCCGGAAAATCCCGCCCTTTCGGACATCAACCGCCAGTTTGGCCGCAAGTTCAAGATCGTGGCCTTCCGCTGGCTGACCGAGGATGAAATATGAACCGCCGGGCGCTCAGCTTTTTCCTGCTTATGTTGACCGGGCTGCCGTCGCTGGCCCTCGCCCAGCAGGCGCCCGCGGCGGTCAACTGCCGTCTGACGACGATCTCCGGCAGCCGTCCGGTCGAGGGACTCTTCTATGTCAGGGGGGAGGAGAGGGTCCCTCTGCGGGCGCTGCCGCTGGTGCGCAGCGGCCCCTATGTGTATCGGGGGCCCCAGCGCCTGCTCCTTTACCGGGAGGGGGATCCTCTGCCGGAGGGGGCGGTGCTGCCGACCCCGGTCGCCGCAGTCGAGCTGCCGGGGAAGGAGTCAGCCTACCTGCTGTTGCTTTCGGAGGCGTCGGACGGGAGCGGGCGGATATTCGCCCAGGCTCTGGCCGACAATCTGACGGACTTTCCCGCCGGGGCCTGCCGTTTTATCAACCTGACCGCCAGCGCCGTGAATGTCGCGGCGGCGCTCGACGACGATGTCTTTGTGCTCAAGCCCGGCGAGATCCACACGGTGCCCGCCGTCACCGCGGACGGACAGGAGGAGGTGCGGATGCGTTTCGCCTATCAGGGGCAGGAGGGCTGGGAGCCCTTCTACACCGGGCGCTGGACCCAGCGACAGCACTTGCGGACGCTTTTCCTCATCCTGGAAAATCCGCGCGGACACTTCACGATGCGCCGCATCACGGATCGTCCGGCCGCGCGCTGACTCTCGACCAACCTCACATGCGGACTAAATACGAACGAATTCAAGGTTGACCTTGGACTATTCAGTTTGGGCCCGCCGGTGTACCCTTTTCCACAGCTCACCTATAAGTATCGGTTTCAACCTCAACACACACTATCGTCCTATGAACATCACCTCCAGCTTGTTTAACCGTTCACGTCTTTCTCGTCGCCCGGCCCTCGCCGCGCTGGCGCTGATGGCGGTCCTGCCACTGGCCACCCAGGCCCAGGTGACCGTCGAGGCATCGGCGGACGCCTACCTGCGCTCCTACGGCACGAACGCCACCACCAACTACGGCAACGGCACTTATCTCCAGGTCAAGGGTGGTGGCGATATCGCCTATGCCCGCAAGGGGATCATCCGTTTCGACTTCACCGGCTCCAATGGGGCGGGGGCAGTTGATAACTCCTCCATCACATTGACCGTTCTCGCCGGTGCGGGAAATTCCCCGTCGGATACGGTGTGGAACTTCGCCATCTACGGGCTCGATGGTACCGCCGCTGGCCAGGACTGGGTCGAAGGCACCGGAGAGACCGGAGTGAGCGGCCCGACCCCGCCCAACGCCGTCACCTGGAACAACGCTCCGGGCAACAACACGCTCACGACCTACAGCACCGACTCCGCCACCACCACGCTGGTGGGCACCTTTACGGTTACTGGCAAGGGAACCAATGGCGACACCGTCACCGTCTCGGGTGACGCGCTTGACAACTTCCTGAGCACGGTCGTGGGCAGCCAGTATGTGTCGTTCCTCATTGTGCGTACGGATACCTCCGGCGGTGTGGACGCGAGTGAAACCGTCGTCCATCAGTTCGCCTCGCGCGAGAACACGACCTACGACGCTCCTAAGCTGAGTTACACGAATATCCCGGAGGCTTCCAGCACCGCGCTGATGGCGGGGCTCCTGATCCTTGGGACGCTGGCGTTCCGACGCTACAAGTGTCAATAAGCCTGGGGTGACCCTCCACTCCTCCGGAGACGGCGCATCAAGGTCTGGAGTTAGACCGGGCGCCGGCTCTCCGGGAGGAGGGGGGACGCATCAACCGTACCCTTTATTCGGGAGCCGCCATCGGGCAGCTTTGCGGGTCGTTTGACCAGAGCCCTTGGCAGCGATGCCCCTACGTCACATTAATGCGAACTGATATGCGATTCTGTTGTTCACCCTTCCGCTTGCCAGCTCTGGCTGCGGCCCTTCTTTTCATTGCTCCTATGGTACCGACCGCCGCTAAGGACACCGCCCCGGACGACTGGCAACAACTGGAGGATGCCTGGCAGGATTGTCAGGCCTGGATGAACGTCCTGGAGCACTGGGATGTCCATGGCGGCGATGCGTTCCCGCGTGAGGCGTATGCGGTGTTGGAGAGAGAGACCCAGCCGCGGCTGGACGATGTCGCGGATGGGCTCGAAGAGGCCGCAGCGGTGGCTAATGCCGAGAAGCGTGCCGCCCTGCGCAAGGACATCGATTCCGCACTGGCGGAGGTGCAGGCCATGATCGATGCGTTCTGTCGTGAGAATGCCGCGGCCCTGTCCACGGAGACGAAAGCCTTCTTCGCGCGGCAGAAGTACCGTGTCGGTGTCAGCTACGACCGCGACCCGACGGACCGGCTGGCGAAGTGGGCGCTGTTCGGCGAGGGGATGTTCCGCATGAACTCCTTCTGGCAGCGCGGAGGGAATGATCTTGGGCGTATCGACGAAACCATTACAGACTCGCTGGCGAAGCTGGAACTCGCGCGCAAGTGGGGCCTGGAGTCGATGCTCATCGTCAACGTGAAGCCCCTTCCGCAGGTGCCGGAGGACTTTGTCTTTACCCAAAACCTCGTGCCCGACCTGCGCCGCAGTTTCTGGGGCTTCAACTACAACTCGGCGGGTATGCGAGATGCGCTCCAGGAGGCCTACCGCACCTGGGGCGAGCGCACCGCGGATGTGGACAATATCCTCGTCTATCAGATGAACAACGAGCCCTTCTGGAGCACCGCGGCCAATCCTATCCTGGGCTACGACCCGATGACGATCGGTTGCAGTGTGGAGACCTGGAAGGGACAGGTGCAAGAGCGCTATCCGGACCTCGCCGCCTGGCGCTCGGCTATCCCGGATACCGCCTCTAACGGTCGCAATCACGTGCTGCTGGAGGAGCGTCCGCTCGGAGCGTTTTTCCCGTGGGACTCGCTGGCGGACGTGCAGTTCGATCTGAGCAGGGCGCGCGGGCTGACCTTTGTGCAGTTCCTGAAAAACCGGTACGGCAGCCTGGAGGCGCTGAATGCGGCGTGGTACGGCCCCGCAGAGCGGGGACGCTGGTTCGCGGCGTGGGAAGAGGTCTTTCCGCCCCTGCCGACGGCCCGCCGCAACACCGGGCTCACCGGGGGGATCGATCCCTCCCTGCGCGACATCCCGGAGCAGTGGATCGGCGACCTCTCCGAGTTACCCACGCCCGCTCGCGAGGATGCTCCGGCCTGGACCGACTGGGCCGAGTTCTGGGCCTGGACCGTGAATGACTTCCTCGTCGAGAACATGCGCGCCCTCAAGGCTGGCGGTGTGCAAGCGCCCGTCACGACCAACGCCGTGGTCGGCCACTGTATCAACAATTACCTTTTCAACGCCGCCGACACGGGCCTGTTCGCCTGGACGACCTCCGATGGTCTCGACGCGCTCGGGATCGACTTCTACGTGCTCGACTTCCTCCAGGCGTACATGGGCATCCTGCGCGGGGCGGCCAACGGGCGCGAATTCTTTATCCACGAGACGAACTATTTGGACCCGCAGGCCGGTCAATTTGTGGCCATGTATTGTTTCGCCTTCGGGGCCAGCGGCACATCCTTCTGGCTTTTCGGCGATGTGCATGATGTGCCCGCCCGCGGCTCGGAAAAGATCTTTGAGGTCATCCGTGCGATGGATGACGAGGACCTCCAGCACGCGTCGTCCCCGGTCAGCGACGGGGTGGCCTTGTGGTACTCGCTCGACACGCTCTACCTCAACGATGCGCTCAGCGGCTCGCCCGAGTCGTACCTGCAGGAGGTGCAGGTCGGGGTGGCCGCGCTGACGCGCCTGCAGCGGCTCTACGATGTCTATGCCGACCGCCAGCTGCGTGAGGGCGTCCCGGCGCAGGTTCAGGTGCTCTTTGCGCCCGGTGTCGTGGCCGTGGATGATCGTGCGTTGGCCTCGGCCAAGGACTTTGTCCAGCGCGGAGGAACCCTGCTCGTGCCGCCGGACTTTGCCCGCTACGACCGCTATGGGCGGACGCGTTCGCAGGCGGACTTGGCTTGGCTGAAGAACAACCCGCATGTACAGCGTTTCGATGCCGAGGCCCTGCGCGTCCTGCGCAAGGGGATGACGGTGAAGTCGGCCGCCTGGCCCTTTAACTGGGCCGCGTTAGCACTCTCGCCTGCGCTCAAGGATATTGGAGAAAAACTTGCCGCCGCGGATGCGCCGCGTGTGCGCTATCTGTCGGCAGAGGGCGAGTTGAGCCCGCGCCAGGCTGCGCTGCGCGAGTCGGAAGAGTTTCTCTACGTCTTTGTCGATCCGTGGTCGAGCGATGTCACGGTCGAGCTTGATGGCAGCTATTCCCAGGCGCGTGAACTCTTCTCCGGGGCGAGGCTGCCGGTGACCGAGGGCGCGGGCAAAAGCCGCATCCATATCGACCAGGGGCCGGCGCTGCTGAAGCTGCCGCGTACGCGCTGATGGACTTTTTCGGATGTTGCGAGTTTCATAATCTTTTTCCGGAGCCCTGGCCTTTCGGGGGTTGGTTGCTGCCGCGCCTGCCCGCTTCCGTCCGCCATTACCTGACCGATAACGGACGGGCCGCCGCCGAAGAGGCCACCGGCGGTGAGCTGCGTTTTGTGGCCCATGACGCTCGGGTCCACCTGCGCCTCCAGTCGCTCGAGGCCGACACAGAGGTCCATCTGTACCGGGGGGATTATTTCGTCCGCTCCTGCCTGTTGAGGGCGGGAACGGTTCAGACGTTGGAGTTGGTGGAGGAAGAACGCGTCGGGCAACTGCGCGAGGCCGAGAAGATCAGCGGGCGCGTTTTTGCCGCGTCGCTCTGGCGCGTGATCTTCGGGCGAGCCCGCATCGTCCTGCATGATTTCGACAGTCTTGGGGGCGAGGTTCGCCCCCCGGTCGCCGCCGAAAAGCCTGCCTGGCAATGGTTGGCCTACGGATCGTCCATCACCCATTCCTCGTTGGCCGGCTATCCGGCGCAGGCTGGGCGACGGCTTGCTGTCGATGTACAAAACAAGGGGCTGAGCGGAGGATGCTTCGCCGAGCCTGCGCTGGCGCGGTGCTTCTGCGAAAACTGCCACTGGGGCCTGTTGACGCTCGAACTGGGCATCAACATGCGCGGCCACTTCGGCGCAGACGAGTTCGCCCGGCGCAGCCGTGCGTTTATTGAAACATGCGTGACGGCGGGCAGGGGAAAGCCCGTGGTGCTGATCACGATCCTGCCGAACGGTGCTTGCCTGCCCGGTGCCGAGCCCGAGCTGG
>NZ_JACHVB010000015.1 GCF_014230085.1 Ruficoccus amylovorans
TGGTCGGCCCCCACTTTTCGTACCAGAGCGATGAGACGCTGGCTGGGTAGGATTATGTTGGTTGGGTTATGGTTTGCGGGAGTGCTTGGTGCAGTGAGCCCGTAGGGCGAACGGAGCCAAGCACTGCCTTGGTTTGATGCCAGAGTTTGGCAAAGGCGTCGGGGGATATAAAGCCCAAACGGCTGTGCGGATGCTGGCTGTTGTATTTGCGTCGCCAGTTTTCGATGACGACGCGCGCTTCGGTCAGGGAGAGGAACCACTCCTGCTTGAGGCACTCGTCCTGCAGGCGGTTGTGGAAGCTCTCCACGTGAGGGTTTTGCCAGGGCGAGCCCGGCTCGATGTAGAGGGTTTTGATGCGTTTGGATTCCAGGTAGTCCTTGGTCGCCGTAGCGATAAACTCCGGCCCGTTGTCGGAACGGATGTGCTCGGGAGCACCGTGCTTGGCGATGGCTTTGTCCAAGGCCGCGACGATGTCGGCTGACTTCAGCCCGCGAGCCACCGTCAGGCTGATGCACTGGCGGGTAAACTCGTCGATCAGACTGAGCACCCGCAGAGGCGCTCCATTGTCGGTGCGATCCGCCACGAAGTCCCAACTCCACACGTGCCGCGGATGCGTCGCCGCGGTCGGGATCTTGCCGGTGGACTTGCCCTGACGCCGTTGCCGGGGGCGCGGCGGCTTCACGCCCAGCCCTTCAGCCCGGCGTACCTTTTGTACCAGCTTGCGGCTGACCTGCCAGCCTTCGTTGGCCAGCAGCGCTCGTACGCGACGATAACCGTAGCGCGGGTTGGTCCGGCTCACCGCGATGATCGCACGCACGAGGCGAACCATCTTGTCGGTGGCGGTTTTAGCCCGGTAGCAGAAGCTCGACCAGTGCAGACGAAGATACCGACAGGCGGCCCGTAACGAGCACGTTCCCGACTCGGCCACCTCGCGCACCGCTTCGCGCTTGTGCCCCGGGCTTACCATTTTTTTGCGTTTACCTGCTCCAGTACTTTGATGTTCAAAAGCTGGTCGGCCACCAGTTTCTTCAGCTCGGCGTTCTCGCGCTCAAGCTCCTTCAGACGCTTCACATCGCGCAGCTCCATCTGTCCGTACTTGCTCTTCCAACGATGGAAGCTCGCTTTGCTCACATTGTGCTCGCGGCAAACATCGTCCACGCTGCGGCCTTCGTCTGCCTCGCGCAGGAGCGCCACGATTTGCTCTTCGGTGTATCTCTTTCGTTTCATACTTCTGGTCGGGTTCTACCCGCCAGGGTCTCAAACGCAATGGTACGATTCTAGGAGGTCACGCCAGCCGCCTCATGGCGGATATGCTCCAACTGGCGGGGTATGAACGCGAGAGCCTCGTGGTCTTTGAATCGGTCGGCGGCGTAGAGAATAGCCGGCATCAGGTATTCCTGACAGTACGCGTAGCGGATCCTGGTGTCGCCGCCGATACGGATCAGGCGACCGTCGTCGAAAATCATGTTTCGCACGACTTTCCACAGATCCTGCTGATGATGGTAGAGACTTTCGGGGGCGGGGAGGCCGAGGGCTTTCAGGTCGTTGTGAAGGAAAGCCGCATTGCTCAAACAGATGACCATGTAGCCGACATTCAGATAGCCGTGATGGTCCAACGCGTAGTGCGGGAAAAAGTTAGCGCCGATGTGGCGTTTGCAGATGGGCTTTCCAGTGACGACCCGTGGGTCATCGGCATCGGCGGGGATGCTGACTCCATTGATGAGAAAGGTGTGGGCCCGCTCCTGCCAATCGGCCGCGTGCGGATGGTCGGGGTAAAGAACCGAGGCCCGCCAAAGCAGGGAGCCGTTCCAGATATTGGACTCTGGGTGGTTCCCATGCTCGTGCTCCCAGAGGGTGGCGCTGATGCGTGTTTCGAGCCGTCGGTCGCGGTAATCGGTCAGTAGCCAGTCGGCTTCGCTGCACAGTAGCTTGCGGATAGTCGCCTGGTCGGCGTCGGACAGGTGTGGCTCCAGTAGCTTCAGCGCGAACATCATGCGCTCCGTGCCCAGTGCGCTGATCCAGGTGTGTCCCCATTTTGTGTTGTCGGTGCAGGTCAGCGGGCCGGTGTGATGGCTGGCGAGGTTGAAACGCAGTGCAGCCAGCGCGCGTTGCAGCGCCCAGTCTGTGTACGGGAAATCGATCTTGTCCCCAAGACAGGCCAGTGTCGCGAGGGTGGCGGCGTATTTCTGCTGGGTCTGTACTCCCCATCCGTTGTACCCTGTGCTGTAGGTCCCCATCGGCGATTGGCCGGAACGGGTGGGGAACTGGGTCCAGTCGTTTTCAGCGGCACGTGCCCAACGCGCGATGAGTTCAAGTGCAGTCTTCGAGGGAGATTCTGACATATTACATGACAACAAACGCCTTGCGCTCGTCCGGGGGCAATCATCGCGGTGCGTTAGCCTAACACACCGACTGAAGAATGAAGCCGCCGGGGGGCAGCACGGAGTCTTCCGCCGGTGGGAATCTTCCGGTTTTATTTCCCGGTTCTACGTCTGCCGGGCTTGTGCCCGTGACGCTGGGGAACATTCGGTCCGTCGCTCCAGGAACATTCAACCATAACGATTTTTGGAATAGCCGGGAGTCCGTAGCGGTGGTGGTGCAATTGCTCCGCCACGAGGTCAACCGCAGCAGCTCCGAGGGCGTCCATGTGGTGGTTGACCCCTGCAGCAGGAGAGGCGAGCCCGGCCGTGTTGATCAGCGCATATGCGCACGCTTGCGGGATTGGGATGCCGTTTTTGCGTAAAAGCTCCGCAGCATCCGCCCAGCCGATGAGCGCATCCGGGCGATACTGGTGAAACCAGGCGAGGAAACGCCGGTCGTCCCACTGTTCGAGCACGAGCGGTGGAATAATGTCGAAGCCGGCAGGGGCGGGGGTGGATTGCCGGGCGAGGAAGCTGGCCAGCCACATGCCCTCCGTGCGCAGGTTGGATTCGACGGAAAGGGCAAACCCGATCCGCCGGTAACCGCGTTCCCTCAGTTCATCCCAAGCCAGGGAGAGCGCTTGGTACTGCTGGCTGCAGGCGCGATGCAGGCGCGGCTCCTGAAGCGAAAAACCGCAGGTGGCGGCGGCGAAGTGTTCCCAGCCCAGATTGGGAATCATCGTACAGGACTGGGGCTGAGGGCCGACGATGACACCGCGAATGCCGCGATTGCGCAGAATACTGCCGAGGCGTTTAGCAGTCATGTTTTTCTCCTTGAGCCAGTAAGGCTGTAGTTGAAAACCGATACTATGAGCATGGACCTGAGCACCGGTGTAAAGCTCGGTATAGGCGGGAGAATCTTGCCAACCGTCGCGGGTGGACTCGGACGTGATCCAGGCGATAGTCTCGGGCTGTGCAGTTCGGTTCAGGCGTAAGTGCCCCATGAGACGGCTGACTTCCGGATCGGGGCGGTAACCGTGGGGTCCCAAGCAAAACGCTAATCGTCACGATTCTCAGTTTTTAGCTTTCAAACCGAGGTCTCACGCATTGTTGCTTATCGGGTCATTTTTACGCTGAGAGTTCGACCTCCTGTTTGTTTTCGGGTTGGGACTCGCGAAAATAATAGTTCAGCAAGCCTCCTAGCCGTTCACTTTTACGAATAGCTGAGGATTTATCGGGCTTGGCGGGCGAGTATGGAAAAGGGATCAAATTGTTCAAACCCTGATGGTTGCGTTCGTGGTGATAGTGCTCAACGTAGTTTTCGACGGCTTTTCGCAGGGATTTTTCACCGAGAAAAATGAGGTGATCGAGGCATTCGGTTTGCATGGATTTGACGAAGCGCTCGGCGTAGCCGTTTTGCTGGGGTGTGCCAATTCGGGTCTGGATGATCTTAATTCCGGAGCTTTTGAGCGTCTTGCGAAATGTCTGGGTATAGAGCGGGTCGTGGTCGCAGATGAAGTATTTCATGCCATTAAGAATCCCGTCCTCAGCATCGGTTAAGTTTCGGGCAACCTGTTCCATGACGCAACCGTCGGTTTGGCAGCCGATGTGCGCGATATGGACCTGGCGTTTGGCCAGCGACATGACAAAGAATACGTGAAAGCGGACCAGTCCTCGTAACGTCCAAACCTCGACGTTGAGAAAATCGGCAACGGCCATCACGTCCATGTGGGAACGCACGAAAGTTTTCCAGTTGGATTGCTTTGCGCGTTCGGGAGCGGGGAGGATACCTGCGGCGCGAAGAATGTTGCCCACCGTCGTATCGCTGACGGTGTGTCCAAGATTTTCCAGTGTGCCTTGGATTCTGCCGTAACCCCAGTCGGGATTCTCTTCGGCAAGCTTCACACAAAGTTCTCGAATGATCGCCATTTCCTTTTGGCGTTCGGTTTGAGCGTGCCGCTTCGCCGTGTATTTGGCGGCAATGAGCCTGCGGTGCCAAGCCATCAGCGTGCTTGGCGTCACGAGATTCGCATACTCCTGAAGAGTTGCCCAGCCGAGTTTCTTCCCCTTTTAGCTAAACTGCGACGTTGGGCGTTGGTCAGGTCTAGCGTCTTGCCGGTGGCGTCAAACTGCTGCTTGAGGATGCGGTTTTCCTCAAGCAGATAATCGATGACCTGCTGTTGCTTCCGTTTCATCCAGCCTGCGATGGCTGATAGGAGAATGATAGTCTGAGTCTTCAGAGAGGAATTTTCTATAATCCTCCAAAATGCTGTCAATCGGCATGTTCTCCCTACTGATTCAAAAAGTGAAGGGTACACGGCTTCCATAGCTCCTAGCCATTTACTAATCAGTTTGGCCATGTCATCAGCGTGCTAGGCGTCACCAGATTTGCATACTTCCGAAGAGTCTCCCATCCGAGTCTCTTTTTCTTCTTTTGCTAAACTGGCGTGACCTCCTAGAATCGTACCATTGCGTTTGAGACCCTGGCGGGTAGAACCCGACCAGAAGTATGAAACGAAAGAGATACACCGAAGAGCAAATCGTGGCGCTCCTGCGCGAGGCAGACGAAGGCCGCAGCGTGGACGATGTTTGCCGCGAGCACAATGTGAGCAAAGCGAGCTTCCATCGTTGGAAGAGCAAGTACGGACAGATGGAGCTGCGCGATGTGAAGCGTCTGAAGGAGCTTGAGCGCGAGAACGCCGAGCTGAAGAAACTGGTGGCCGACCAGCTTTTGAACATCAAAGTACTGGAGCAGGTAAACGCAAAAAAATGGTAAGCCCGGGGCACAAGCGCGAAGCGGTGCGCGAGGTGGCCGAGTCGGGAACGTGCTCGTTACGGGCCGCCTGTCGGTATCTTCGTCTGCACTGGTCGAGCTTCTGCTACCGGGCTAAAACCGCCACCGACAAGATGGTTCGCCTCGTGCGTGCGATCATCGCGGTGAGCCGGACCAACCCGCGCTACGGTTATCGTCGCGTACGAGCGCTGCTGGCCAACGAAGGCTGGCAGGTCAGCCGCAAGCTGGTACAAAAGGTACGCCGGGCTGAAGGGCTGGGCGTGAAGCCGCCGCGCCCCCGGCAACGGCGTCAGGGCAAGTCCACCGGCAAGATCCCGACCGCGGCGACGCATCCGCGGCACGTGTGGAGTTGGGACTTCGTGGCGGATCGCACCGACAATGGAGCGCCTCTGCGGGTGCTCAGTCTGATCGACGAGTTTACCCGCCAGTGCATCAGCCTGACGGTGGCTCGCGGGCTGAAGTCAGCCGACATCGTCGCGGCCTTGGACAAAGCCATCGCCAAGCACGGTGCTCCCGAGCACATCCGTTCCGACAACGGGCCGGAGTTTATCGCTACGGCGACCAAGGACTACCTGGAATCCAAACGCATCAAAACCCTCTACATCGAGCCGGGCTCGCCCTGGCAAAACCCTCACGTGGAGAGCTTCCACAACCGCCTGCAGGACGAGTGCCTCAAGCAGGAGTGGTTCCTCTCCCTGACCGAAGCGCGCGTCGTCATCGAAAACTGGCGACGCAAATACAACAGCCAGCATCCGCACAGCCGTTTGGGCTTTATATCCCCCGACGCCTTTGCCAAACTCTGGCATCAAACCAAGGCAGTGCTTGGCTCCGTTCGCCCTACGGGCTCACTGCACCAAGCACTCCCGCAAACCATAACCCAACCAACATAATCCTACCCAGCCAGCGTCTCATCGCTCTGGTACGAAAAGTGGGGGCCGACCA
>NZ_JACHVB010000016.1 GCF_014230085.1 Ruficoccus amylovorans
TGGCGTGACCTCCTAGAATCGTACCATTGCGTTTGAGACCCTGGCGGGTAGAACCCGACCAGAAGTATGAAACGAAAGAGATACACCGAAGAGCAAATCGTGGCGCTCCTGCGCGAGGCAGACGAAGGCCGCAGCGTGGACGATGTTTGCCGCGAGCACAATGTGAGCAAAGCGAGCTTCCATCGTTGGAAGAGCAAGTACGGACAGATGGAGCTGCGCGATGTGAAGCGTCTGAAGGAGCTTGAGCGCGAGAACGCCGAGCTGAAGAAACTGGTGGCCGACCAGCTTTTGAACATCAAAGTACTGGAGCAGGTAAACGCAAAAAAATGGTAAGCCCGGGGCACAAGCGCGAAGCGGTGCGCGAGGTGGCCGAGTCGGGAACGTGCTCGTTACGGGCCGCCTGTCGGTATCTTCGTCTGCACTGGTCGAGCTTCTGCTACCGGGCTAAAACCGCCACCGACAAGATGGTTCGCCTCGTGCGTGCGATCATCGCGGTGAGCCGGACCAACCCGCGCTACGGTTATCGTCGCGTACGAGCGCTGCTGGCCAACGAAGGCTGGCAGGTCAGCCGCAAGCTGGTACAAAAGGTACGCCGGGCTGAAGGGCTGGGCGTGAAGCCGCCGCGCCCCCGGCAACGGCGTCAGGGCAAGTCCACCGGCAAGATCCCGACCGCGGCGACGCATCCGCGGCACGTGTGGAGTTGGGACTTCGTGGCGGATCGCACCGACAATGGAGCGCCTCTGCGGGTGCTCAGTCTGATCGACGAGTTTACCCGCCAGTGCATCAGCCTGACGGTGGCTCGCGGGCTGAAGTCAGCCGACATCGTCGCGGCCTTGGACAAAGCCATCGCCAAGCACGGTGCTCCCGAGCACATCCGTTCCGACAACGGGCCGGAGTTTATCGCTACGGCGACCAAGGACTACCTGGAATCCAAACGCATCAAAACCCTCTACATCGAGCCGGGCTCGCCCTGGCAAAACCCTCACGTGGAGAGCTTCCACAACCGCCTGCAGGACGAGTGCCTCAAGCAGGAGTGGTTCCTCTCCCTGACCGAAGCGCGCGTCGTCATCGAAAACTGGCGACGCAAATACAACAGCCAGCATCCGCACAGCCGTTTGGGCTTTATATCCCCCGACGCCTTTGCCAAACTCTGGCATCAAACCAAGGCAGTGCTTGGCTCCGTTCGCCCTACGGGCTCACTGCACCAAGCACTCCCGCAAACCATAACCCAACCAACATAATCCTACCCAGCCAGCGTCTCATCGCTCTGGTACGAAAAGTGGGGGCCGACCAAAACTGTGTCTCCAAAGCCAAATTTTCTATGCTCTTCCACGATTCTGCCAATCAGACTGTTCCTCTCGCTGCTCTTAAACGTGAAAGAGGACAAATAGACGACCACAAGCTATTCGAAGTGAAACGTTTGCCCGCTCAAACGGGATTCCTCTGCCGCAAAAGCCATGCGGTGGCTTTCGACAGAGACTTCGAGGGAAGAGGTCATGGCCGAGGTATCCTTACCGCGCATCTCATCGTAAAGGGCATCAACCAAGCTGGCATCACCACCCATGTGCGTGGCGCAACCACCATCGCTTTGCCCAATGCAATGCGTTACGGCTTCCTTGTTGTCAGCATGAGGCTTGACGAGAATATCACATCCGTAACCTTTTTTGATGCGATCGCCTGCAATGAGACGTGCCTTCGTGCCAAAAATCTCGATATGGCGATTCTCCTCAAACGCGGTCATCGTAAAGGTTGCCGTGGCGCCGCCTTTAAAGAGCATATTTACCGTCTGGTGATCGACAACGTCATTGCCTGACTGATAGACACAAAGCCCCCAGGGAGAATTGTGCAGCCATTCTCTGAAATCGCTCTCATTGCTGTCCTCAGGCAATGGTGAAATAAACAACCACCTTTTTTTATCAGTCAGGTAGCGATCTGCATTGTAAATACATTGATCGCCAAGCGGACATCCCGACAAACATCTGGCAGGAGCCCCATTTGGTTTGTTGCGTTGGTTAAAATGCATTAGGCCACCAAAGCTCGAGAGCGATTGACACTTTGTTCCCACAATCCAGCGAAGGATGTCCAAATCATGGCACGACTTTGCCAGGATCATCGGCGATGATTTAGCCGCCACCGACCAGTGCCCCCTGACAAAGGAATGCGCGTAATGCCATGCCTCCACACCTTCGGTTGCATTCAGGCTGACGATATCACCGAGTTCACCGGAATCGATCAGCGACTTTACTTTACGATAGAAAGCAGTATAGCGAAGTACGTGGCAAACCATGACTCGACGCCCGAGTCGCCGGGCAAGCAGATGCACCTCTGCGATGTCATCGGGATTGGATGCAATCGGTTTCTCCAGCAGCAAGTCATACCCGCGCTTCATCGCTGCAATGGCATGCTCCTTGTGTTGAGCATCCTGTGTGCCGATGATCATGACGTCGGCTAGCTGCGGTTCAGCTAATATCTCGGTGTCGTCACGAAAACGTCGGAAATCAGGATTGGCAGAATACCGTTCCGCGCGATCCAGCCGAGACTCACAGGGATCGGCCGCAGCCACGACCTGATATCGTTTGGGCTGTTTTGATGCCAATTCGAGGTAAATTAAGCCACGTCCACCGCAGCCGATGCAAGCGATAGTCAGAGGTTTAGGCATAGTACTTCAATCTTTTTTAGAAAATTGGATTTATCACAATTTGCCCCGTCGCTCTTCGAGCTGCATTCTGATCTTCGCCAAATCTGGACGGATTAAGGGATACAGGTAAATGAGCAGCAGGGAGAAAGCCCAGATGACGACCGGGATGAGGAGAAACATCCACTTCATGCTGTGCAGGACTTCTGTCGGTTGATGTTTCAGTAACACATCAAATCCGGAGATTTCCAACATAAGTCCCCCGAGCCCCATCGCGCAGGTATGTGCGGCCTTAATGAACCACGAATAAAAAGCGTTGAGCGCGCCTTCACGTCGACGTTTTGTCTGCATCTCGTCGTAGTCGGCCACGTCCGCTTTCATTGAGGGCATGAATATCCAGAAGGCGGAGAATCCAGCTGCTTGCATTGCCGCGGGGATCAATTGCAAGTAGGGGAGTTTGGGATTCAGGCAAAAATAATAGGCCAACTGACCGGACATCGTAACGAGAAGAACCGCCATCACGAGGGTCTTCTTGTCGAATTTCTCGCTTAACCAAGTCAAAAGCGGAATTGCGGAAATACCCACAACAACAATGGTGGTATAGCGCCACCCGTCGATGAATGAAGCCCTTGCAATATCTCCGTCATTAATCAGGTAGATGTTTACATATTGCCCCAAACTGGCGACGGATGAATTTCCCAGTGAAAGGAAAAAAGAGGAGCCGATAAGAAACCACAAGGGTTTGCAGTGGAATGTTTCTTTAATACTTTGCCAAAAGGGATCCTTGGCTTGGCTGCTCGCTTCTTTTTCATAGTAGCGCTCTTTGACAAAGAGCGCCGGCATCATGCCAAGTATCAGCATGAGTGCGGCAAGGAACCAACTACAGACACGTACCCCCTTAACCACGTCGGCCTCTCCGGTCTCGGGATTGGCGAACCAAGGGCCCGAGACAATGGCCATAACCCACCCCCCGGCAAGTGTAACCAGTTTGTAGAATAAAGACATCCAGGCGGTGAGCCGGGTGCGTTCATCATAGTTGGGCGTCAGTTCCAACTGCAGCCCGTAGTAGGGCATCGACCAACAGGTAAAGCTGGTAAAGAAAGGCATCCCACAAAAAGAAGGTAGAAGAACATGCCCAACTCACTCCAGCCTGCCGGGGGCCTCCAGAGAAAAGGGTAAATGGCGGCGGTAAGTATGGCTCCCACAAACATGAAAGGGCGACGACGCCCCCAGCGGGTCCGGGCATTGTCGGAAATATTTCCCATCAGCGGGTCGGTTATCGCATCCCAGCCCCGCAGAAGCATCAAGCACAAGCCCAGGAGTCCTGGGCTTATTTTTAAGCCGATATTGAAATACGGCATCCACAGCATGCTTATGGTAACGCCAGTTGCGAAGTAGTCCATTTTTCCCCCGAGGGCAAAAGCGATCTTCTGCCCAAGTGGGATACGGTCTGCTGCGGGGATTTTCGACGGCTTGGAATGATTCTTTCTAAATAAGGCCACGGTTGTTTCCATGTATATGCGATACTCGGCAGGCGTTCGTTTCCCGCGCTTGGTTTTCAGAGCTTAACTGGCTAACGGAGAGATTTTGATAGAGTCCGGCGCACGAGCACATCAGGCTCGAAGAGGTAGACTGCTGCGTCATTCGACTTCAGTTCCATTTTATCGAAGTCCGTTTCCGAAGAGTGAACGAGCGTATCAGCGAGCGCGAAAGGCGTGACAAATGGCTCGTTTCTTTTTCATCGTATGAGCGTGTCTTTCGAAGATTGGGTGATTATGTGATCGGCGGAGTGCCGAGGCGCGTGATTTATCCAGGGGTGGCCGACATCTCGGAGCAAGCGGCCTTGCTGGTGAGCCTTACGCAGTGCTTCTGACAGGCCTGGGATTTGGATAAAGTCTTCATCGCAAGTCTGTATCGTATTGGTGGAGCCGGTGGGGACATCCTGGATACATAGCTTGCGGTGGAGTTGCTCAATGAAAGCGGTATGACCTCGTGCCATTGCCAGCGTGCAGACGTTGCTCGGGTATCCTTGCAGGTGCTCACAAATGTGCCTGAGCATTGTGATGCGGCTTGTGTCGCCACGTCTATAGGGGAATTTCTCGACCTTTCCCTGATCATGCGTCAAGGTATGGCCTTCGTCGGTGAGCCAGGTATAGTCCCCGGCCGTGGTCTCGACCACGATTTCGGCGGGCATGAGATCCTCTGTCGAATGGCTCAGATTGACGAAAAGCTCTGTGTCATTCTGAAGAGTGGCACGGACAGAGATTGTATCGAAGCTTTCGATACGCTGGGCACGGAATAATTCACCCTCCAACCGGGATGTGGTAGAGACAGATTCGCGGCTGTCTCCGGCGAGAAAGAGAGCTATCATTATAAAGTGCGCCATGGCATTGTTGGCCGGGGAGTCCAGAATCGGTGTATGACCCATGTATAGTTTTCCCGCCCAGTTTGTTCTTTCGTAATACGCAGTGGAACGCGGCCAAAGTGCTCCCACTCGCAGGTGTTTCAGCCTGCCGAACTTCCCGGTAACAAAACGTTCCTTAACCTTCCAGAGGGCGTCGTCATACATGTCCTGAAAGCCGACAAATACCTGCTTCCCGGTCATTTGCCGGGCGTCGAGCATAGCCTCGACTTCTTCAACAGTGGCTGCGGCCGGCTTTTCAACCAGAACGTTCATGCCAGCCTTCAGGGCGGCGACAGTCATTGTCCTATGCCAGCCGATGCCGGTAGGAATGCAGCATAGGTCGATCTGTCCGGCTTCTTGGGTGAGCATTGTCCTGTAGTCGGTATACAGACGACAGCCATTGGCGCGTAGCGCCGCGCATTTGTCGACTTCTTCGTCGGGGTTGATCACCGTAGCGGCACAGAGTTGGACCACTCCTTGATCGACTAGAGCGCAAATAGACTCATAGTGGCAGTTTCCATAGCCGGAAACACCGATCAATGCGATACGGACAGGTTTTGCAGTGGGTAAAGTCACGTTTAGTTTGGGCAGAGGGCTTATTTGTTTGCGGTTTCCAATTGTTTGGGACCGGCAGGTATATGGGCGGACGACTCGAAATACTCCGCCAGTTCAGGAATGTCCTGCCGCATGAGGACAAGAACCCACTGTGCGATAACGGTGCTGCCTGCCGTAGAGAAATGCGTCTTGTCCTCAGGGTTGTTGGTCGGGCCAAAGGCACGACTCTCTGCCGGAGCCATTTGAGAGAACTGTTCGCGGCTGAACTGATGCAAGTCCAGGCAGGGCACCTGCATTTCTTCCGCGACGATGCGGACGGATTCGGCGTAGGGTTCCAGGGAGTCCCTGAGTTCGCCTTTGCTGCTATAAGTCCGGCGACAAACCGGGGTGACGAGAATGGGCTTGGCACCCTGTTCCCGCGCCTCGCGCACGTAACGCCGCAGGTGGTCGCGGAAATCAGTTTCTGCATCGCTCTCGCGCTCGGGGCCTTTGCCGGGTTGATCATTATGGCCGAACTGGATCAAGACCCAGTCCGGAGCCAGCGCCATGGCGGCATCCCAACGGCCTTCCGTTCGGAAGCTGCGCGAACTGCGTCCGCCCATGGCGGTATTTTCCACTCGGATGCCGGGCGTGGTCCAGTGCTGAAGGGCCCAGCCCCAGCCCGCCTGATCCTGGCCGGCGGTCTTGCCGGTAACGGTGGAGTCGCCGACCAGGACAATCAGTGTTTCACCGCCGTCCGGTCTCATGGGTGTTGGCAGCTTGAAGCGAGGCAGTTGAGGCATGGGAGTACCGTAGGGCAGAGCTCCTGCGTCTCCGGTGTGATCCGGTACCGCTCCTGTCTCCATGCCGGGTAAGGATTTGCCCGCGTCAAGCTCCGGTGTCGTTGTCCGGTTACGGGCTGGGCTGTCGGCACGGAGCGAGTAGTCGCCTTCGAGCGGATCGGTAAATCCGGACGGCCCCTCGGCGACCCAAGTGCTGTTGGTTTCGCGTCCGGCTTCCATGGCCAACTCGATACCTCGCTGCCATTGCCTCACGATCTTGTTCGACTCCTCTTCATCGAGGGGCGCGTCCCATGGGCGGAGAGCGTCCGGACCAGCGAGGATGAAGACGTTACTGCCGGTTTGCCAATCGGGCAGAGGAAGGGGCTCGGATGCGTGTATCCACTGGCGGCACCAGAAGAGATTATTCAGGTAGTGGTAATGTGGAGTTGTCAGCGGTGCCTGAAGGTCATGGTAGTTCATGTTTACCGCCGCGTTAGAGGTGCTGGTGTTATGGTAGACCCAGACGGTTGCTTCAGGATAAGATTGTTGGCCCTCGCCCCAGTTTCTCAGGTCTTCGATGTTGTCGATGAAAATGTTACGGTAGATGTAAAGCGGCCCCTTCTGCGGGGCTTTTATGCGACAACCGCAGATGGTCCGCATGACGATGTTATGGTGCCATTGCCCGTTGACGCTGGGCCCCATCGTTTCCATGCCGTCATCATTCAAGTTGCGAATGAGGTTGTGGTGGATGTTCAAATTGGGGTTGGCGTCGGGATCATTCGCATTCCAAGGCGGGTTGCCATGGTCGCCGATACCATCCCAGTGTTCGTGAATGTAGTTGTCATGGATGTCATGCCCCCCGAGGGTGTTTTTTATATCAATACCGACCCGATCATAGAAGCCGCCGATTTTCATGGCCTGCCAGTTGTCCCAGGAACCTTTGGATTGCGGGTCGGCTCCCGAATAGGGATTCATCGTTATGCTGTTGTAGCGCACGACGCAGTCTTTGGCGCCCTCGTCCAAGACGATGCCGAAGTCGGCCGGGTCAATGTTACAGTGCTCGACTAGGCCCCCCCCGGTGCCCCGGAGGAGTATTCCGGTGGTTCCGTTGCGAAGGGTCAGGTTGCGTACCACGCAATAGTCCTGATGGTTGGTATCCACGATCGGTTTGTCGGGGGCAACGGTCATGCTCATCAGTCGGGGATCCAATTTGTCTTTAAACCGGACAAGCAGTTCTTTCCCCTCCCGTCTATACATTGCCAGTGCCTTCACCCCGTCCCACCCCGAAGGGCCTATCCCTTGCACAAAGGCCTTCTCCCACCGAATGGATAACCTGTCGTGTTTAGAAGGGGAGGTGTCCGGCGAACTGGTGCGGCTTTCGTCCAGTGTGGTTAGAATCTGTCGGTTGGCGGTGATGGTGAACGGGAAAAAGTCCAGTGGGGCGCGGTATACCCCTGGACCTATCTCGGGCGCTGGCATCCATTCCAGATCGACAGGCTCGCTTCCGTCGATGATAACCCCCGGTCCTTCTCCCTGAAGCACGATTGGCCGTTCTGCCGTGCCGCTTTGGGTAAAGCGCACCCGTTCCCTGTAGATTCCGGGAGCAATGCGTATTACATCGCCGGGAGCGGCAGCGTCCAAAGCGGCCTGAATTGTCGAGAAAGAATCCTTATCGGAGGCAGGGCTCACCCAAATGTCAGCGGCCATGAGGTTTATTAGCGTTATAAAATAGGCGATTGATGCCAAGGTTGACGTTTTTATTGTTTTTCTTATCATGCTGATAATAATCTTGTTGTGCATCATGAAGTGGGAAGGTAAAAGTAGGTGGAATTGCGTTTATATGTTAAAAACAAAACACTGCCTCAAGAACGGAAGAGGTTATATATGTTAATAGTGTTATTTTTGATTAACAACGGCGCGATTCTTGTTCAATCAAAAAAAGCTGCTTGCCGATAATTGGGCACTTTTCATTGGCCCATAGAGGGCACAGCTATATGAGCCCTGGCTATGGCTTGCCCGAGTCGGTTTGCCTTTGGTAGGCGAGGCGGGTGCGCTCCGCTTCTCTTTTCGGACTTCCCGGAACCCAAGAGGGCTTAAGGCTCAGATGGCTTTCGCCTGCGAGTGTCTTTGGGGCCGAAGTTCCGTTTCTTCACGTCGGCGAAGCTCGTTTCGCCTCAATTCAGAAGCCGAAATTTCATCTCCTGAATCCATTTTGCCTGTTCGGTCAGGCTTTTTGGGGGCGCCCCCTTAGGACTTTTGAGCGGACGCCGGCGGACGCGCGGAATCGCGAAGGATAAGTTTCCCTGGGATGGTCACTGCGATATCGTTATTCAGAAAGTTCGGGGGCGGTGACGTAAGCAAGTTGACTGCGGTGCTGCCCAGCAATTCCCAGTCGGGCTCATATGAGGTTATTGGCATGGCGTGCTCATCGACATGGATGTTGTCAAATGATGCCATGCTGCAGTCTTCGGGAAGCTTGAGTCCGGCGTCCATGAGTCCGGCTTGCACTTGGTAGGCGAGGTTGTCGTTGCTGCAAGCGATGGCGGTATACCGTGATATCTCTTGGAGGGGAAGGTTGTTGCGGCAACTGTTCAGGAAGATGATATTTGGCTTCAGATCATGCGCTTGCATTGCTGCCTGATAGCCGTAGGCGCGCTCTTGGAATAATTGTGTGTTGGGTTGGTCGCTACCGATGAACAGTATCTTGCGATGGCCGAGCGAGATCAGGTGCTCGGTGGTTTTGCGCATCCCGTGGAAGTTGTCTGCGACAACATGGGGAATTCCAACGCATTCAATAAAATTGCTGACTGCTAACGCAGGTATTCCTCCTAGCGCATCTGTGATGCCGCTGGGGTACCGTCCCATCAGAAGGAGTCCTTCTATGGAGCGGTTCTTGATCAAGGTGGACCGCTTGGGGCTATCTTGAGGCAGGGTTTCCACTGGAGTTTCTATGCCAAGGCTTTGGCATTCTTCCTGGATTGATGCGAATATCTTTCGGGTGGTTTCGAAGTTGAGCGGGTCCTCGTTGTTGTTGTCTTGTTTAAACAGAAGTATGCCGATTCGCTGTATAGTGGCGCGTTGCGCTTGCTTGCCTTGTGCCAATGAGGCCTTCTCAAGATGCTTTCGGTATCCAAGCTCTTCGGCCTTCTGTCTTACCCGCTGTTTGGTGGCTTCTGTTAGGTCGGGATGGTTGCGCAGGGCGCGGGATACCGTCATGACCGACAGGTTAAGGGCTTCGGCGATAAGTTTCTGATTTGCCATGATGAGTTGATTATTCATATAACGTTAATTTTTTCAACCATATTCTGGGCCGTAAGCAGAGTGTTAATCTTTCTACCAATCAATGCCTTAGAAGTTTGCAAGCTGCCGGTCTGCGGACTTGGGAAGGGAGGTGTTGGAGGTTGGCTAGACCAAACGGCCTGCTGTAGCTCGAATAATAGTGTTAAAAATGATGATTTAATTGTGTTATTTTTGTTGACGAAAACGTCAAAAGGGTGCTTGCTGGAGCTATCATGAAAAACTCATTCCTGTTCCCCATTCACCCCAAGACACTCTTCAACCTTGGTCAATTCCTTGCTGCCGGTGCCTTTTGCATGGCTGCTGGCCAGCTTCAGGCTGCTCCCACAACCATCTACAGCGACGATTTCTCCGATGGCAATCGCGACGGCTGGTACAATTCTTCTGCCAGCGCTGGCTTGATGGTTTCCGGCGGCCAGATGGTCTGCACCGACCCCCAAGCGCAGTTCCTGCTTTATTTTCCAGACACCACGTTGGCTGTCGGTGAATCTTTGACCATCAGTTTTGACATGAGCCTCGCCTCCGTCGGGGACAAAAGCCTCGGTCTCCGCTTGGGCGTGCTGGACTCCAATGGAGGGGGTAAAGTCAGTGCCGACGGTTTCGGGATTACGAACGCGATATTTGAGGACTATCTGGGAGATCGTGTGGTCACCAATGCCGGTTCGAGTGATAGCTCGGGGACTCGCATCAGCCAGCGTAACACGGGGACAAGTAACACCAGCCCCCTGGGTGGCGATTGGACTGAATTCGGGTCGAGGGGGGCCGGGATCGGTTTGACGGCCAATGTGTCTTACCCGGTCACGATCAGCCTGTCCCGGATGGAATCTTCGATTTTGGAAGTCAGTTTCTCCATGAACGGTGTTTTGCTCTCCAATGAAAACACCTCTCCGACGAATTTCGACTTTGACACGTTTGTGCTATATAAAGACGCGCTAAACGGGGATGTTGCCTTGGACAACTTTACCGTGGTCTATAATAGTATTCCTGAGGCCGGTGATGCCGGGCTGCTGATGGGAGTCATTGCTTTGAGTATCTTGTTTGTGCGTCGGCGGTATTTGAAGGGATCTGCGCTGCCTGTGCTCTGACCCCTGTATCCCCACGACTTAACACATTACCCTCTCTTTTCAATGGCGCGTGGGCGGCTCCTGCGCTTACCGCCCCTGAATTCGATTTTGAACGGTGGATTTTTGATCGACCGTTGAGAAGTCCGCCTTCTCAACAGTTGGCTGGCTTTCCTCTTGATCGTGGGTTAAGCTTACCTTGTTGGTATGCCTCTCCCTGTTATTTCAGTTCTCCTCTATGAGCACTGCCCGAACTCCAACTGCATCAGCCCGTCTGTCGGAAGTCACGCTAAGGCCTGCACTATCGCGGGGGTTTGCACTGGTCCTTTCGCTCTTGCTGATGGGCTTTATCCTGATGCTGATCCTGAGCTTGTCTTACTTGGTCCAGATTGAAACCCATAATGTGTCGATTGAGCAACATAGGCATCAGGCCCATCAGAACGCATTGTTTGCAGCTTTGATGGCTTTGGGGGAGCTTCAAAACAGTGCCGGTCCAGACCAGCGCGTGACCGCACGGGCCGAAATACTGGATGATTCGCCCGACGCTGTGGCAATCACAGGCGTGACTGAACCGTTTTGGACGGGGGTATGGACGACGGATTCGGCCTCAACAGGCGGCGACGCGCACAGCAACCCTGCTCCCATCAAAACAGGTATCTCTGACAATCCAGGAGGGGCAATGGCATGGCTGGTCAGCACGCCAGAGGCTGACCCGACAGGAAATGCCCGTAACCCGACGGATGTGCCATTGCTGCTCGTTGATGCCGATAACACTGCGGACCCCCGAAATATCTATCTACCGTCACAGCCTGTCGTCGTGGACAGCACGACTACTGGCAGGTATGCTTGGTGGGTCGCTGACGAAGGAGTCAAGGCCAGCATTGCCATGGATAATCCATGGGTTCGGAGTTCTCTGGCCAGGGATGAGGATATTGCCAGGCTGGTGGCCACGCGCATGGCTCCAGAGTTGATTGTGGAGCCGAACCCCCGTTATGACCTTTCCTTGTTGTCCGGCCTCGGTGATATCCAGTCGGATGATGCGTATACGAAGGTGCTGGGAAGAGTTGGAAGTCTGGAGCAACTGGAATTGATTTTTAACATGGCGGGTTCGGACGGAGCTCAATCTGAAGATTTGCTGAAGAACCATTCCCACGACCTTACGGCCCTCTCCCTGGGAGTGCTGGCTGACGTGCGTGATGGCGGGCTTAAGCGCAATCTCAGTGCCGCTTTCAGCAACGATACTGACTTCTCAACGTTGAAGAGTGAACACGGTGACTTGATTTTCGGCCATCGAGATCAGGCTGCGCATTTTGATCCACAGGATGCCGATGTGACACGTGCTGCCGGTAACAGCTTAAGCGAACGGCGCGATCCGGGAGGGCCGCCTTGGGAACAACTGCGTAGTTTTTATCGGATGCGTTCTTCCAGCATTACCGTCCAGCCGCAAACCAACACTCAGATGGGAGTGGGGCCGGTCATCAGTATGGTTCAGATGCATATGCATGTGATGTTATTGGAAGCTCCGGGGTCAACGGCCACCGCGCCCCAATACATCGTTCGCTACATGGTTTTTCCTGCCGTGATGCTATGGAATCCATATAATGTCACGTTGCCTCTGACCGATTACAGCCTTTTTGTGACCACCAACAGTAACCTGCTTAAATACAACTGGACTCCGGAAATCACGTGGACAGACACCAATGGCGACTCGCATACCTGGGCTCCGGGAACCGTCTTTGAAGGAGCCAATCAGGCGGATAATGACAACGGCGCGTTCCGTTTTAATATCACCGCGGCTTTGCCTCCCGGCGAGGCGAGGCTCTTCGTGCCGGCTGACGTCGAGCAACAAAACTGGGCCAGCGGCACCGGTAATGCGCTCGTCGATGCAACAGGCGCTGGCTTTGTCTCGGGAGGCTACTTCTATTCGGATTTGCCCCAACACTTTACGCCCAATGCAGCGGGCTTGGTTCTGGATACCGCACAGGATGTTGAAATGCGTCTCGCTCGCCAACTTGCCGGTGGGACGAGCACGTGGCTGGTTGGTATTATGAACGTCGAGCTTGGGCTAGGTGTCGGAAGTGGGGGCCTGAGCGATCTAGTCCGAGACGGACCCCTGCAGAGTATGAGCGGTTTTAGCCACAGCCTCCTTACAAATCCAGGTGTTTCCCCATCCACCTTCCCTGCCTTGAAGGTCTGGCCAGGCGCTATTCCCGCTTATGCTGATGCCGCAGAGACCCCTTGGGATCAATTGGCACTCTCCGCTCTGGGAGGGGATAGCTATTTTCCCATCATCGGCTTTACGCAGCATTTCAGGTGGATTGAAAACCTCCATGCGGTGACCTATTCTGGAAACGGCCAGCCTGTCGTATCTACTCTGGCATCCTATAACCCACGTGCCGTGCGCAACGGACGTACCCCCATCGAGAATCGCCAAGTCAATGATACGGTGTACAATAGCCTGTATTTGAATTGGTCCGGCAACCGTTCGGACAACATGGCTTCCTGGCAATACACAGAGCCCGGCTCTTCGGGCTACGATTGGGGGGCGTTTTATACTTCGCTGATGCATATCCGGCCCGTCGTCGGATTTTCCGACGATACGAATCAGTCACTCATCAGTCAAAACACGCTCTTTGAACTACCCAGCGGCCCCGAATACTTTCAATCGATCGGCTCACTCATGCATGCCTCTCTTTCCCCGCCGATGCCCAGAACCGACAGTGTCGGCCATTATTTCGACGCTGCGGCGGCGGATAATTCGGATTGGAATGTCAACAGCAGTTATCCGGCCTTCGCCATCGGAAATTCCTTGGCTCCCTTGGGTGTTCCTTTGGAGGAACGGAGTCGGAATACGTATCTGACCTCATCCAATCAATCTGTAGACCCTGAATCCGTACTCTATGACTGGTCCTACCTGCTCAACGATTACCTGTGGGACCACTATTTTTTTGCGGAATATGACAGTGCCAGCGGAACCATGCTCAACCCGCGTTTGATCCCGATGCGGGGAGCCAGTGAAAGCGACATTACATCTTACGACAAAGCCTCGGAAGTGCTCATGGTCACCGGTGCCTTTAACGTGAACTCGACCTCAGTCGATGCCTGGCGTGCTCTTCTTGGCGGAACGGTTGGTGCTTCGGTGAATGGGACGGCTTATGGAGACAGGGCTCCTTATCCCAGTCTGCTTTCGCCTTTGGAATCGAATGCGGATAGCGCAGACCGGGAATCTGCCCAGACCTACGCGGGATATCGCACCCTGAGCAATGCTGAGATTGACAATTTGGCTGAGGCAATCGTCAGGCAGGTCAAGAAGCGTGGCCCCTTTATCTCTATGGCCCATTTTGTAAACCGTGTCATTGACGATCCGGATTTTCTCTCCAGTCGCGAGAATGCCAATCTCATGCTCGCCGGTGACAATCGTGAGCGGGCCGTTGGTGCACTGCAGGCTGCATTGGAAGACTCTATCGTCAATGATAGCTACGAAAGCGTTAACAATGTCATTGATTACAATGACCTCGATAACTTTGAGCAGTTCAACCGCTACACCGGCATGGGATCGCTCTCCTACGGTCAGCCCGGCTATGTTACTGCGGCGGGCTTGCTTTCGCGCCTTGGGGGTGCCTTGTCCGTGCGCTCAGATACCTTCAAAATACGTGCCTATGGCGAATCTGTTGATCCGCTGACAAGCGAAACGATAGCGAAGGCCTGGTGTGAATTGGTGGTTCAACGTTTGCCGGAGGAACATTCTCCAAACTCCAATGACCGCCGGTTTGAGATCGTTGCCTTTCGATGGCTCAACGAAAATGAGATATAATCAGTATGTTTAAACCCCGTGCCTACTATGAGGGTTGGACGATAGTTTCCTTCCGATGCTGGATACTTCTGACGTTTGTGGGGGTATTGTTTCCAACAAGTCTACATGCGCAATTACCCGATGAAGTCAGAGTGACTCTGCGTATCCTGCTGCACTTCGACATCCCATCTGTCATGCTTCAAAATGGAGACGAGATGCCTCCAGAATACCGAAAGCGTTCAACCGAATATTATTACTTCAGTTCGGGACGCTATGAGCCTGTACAAATCAACGCGAATGAACTGAGTGCTCCTATACGTTACCAGGGAAACTCTGAATTTGTCTTATACATCCGGCAACCTGCGAAAGATCCGCAACTGGCCGATACTTACCTGCCATCCCTGCGCTGTCGTTTGCCCGAGGGAGGAAGCGGTAGCTACATCCTTGTCGGACTGGAAAAAATTCGTGGCCCGAAGTCCATGCTCAAGGCTTTGCCAATCGGTTCGGGCAATTTCCCTGAGGGAAGTGTCCTTGCCTACAATCTAGGCGGACGCACGTTGCAAGTCGCTTTCGGCAGCAAGAGGCTGACCACGATTGAGCCCGACCACTTTGCCCTGCTTCAGGCTCCCAATGGACAATCCCTGCGGTTTCAGGTCATGGCTGCGATCGGTGAAAATAACAATTACAAGCTGGTCTACCGACGCACATGGCCGATTCGCAAAAAGGGTAATCTCCTGTGCCTCTTTTTCCCAACCAATGCCGAGATGACGCGCTGGAACAGTCAACTGGTTGATGTCGATTAACAAATTATATCTGAAGTTTATATGTTTATGATCAAAACAATCGTGGCCCTTTCGGCATTTATTCTCGCAGCACCCTGGGGATGCCTAACCGCTCAAGCCAAAGCCATCTATGTGCTTCCTGAAGGTGAGGGGGCTCGGGATGGCACAAATTGGCAGAATGCCCTTCCCGGAAAAGGAACCGCCTTGCAGGAGGCTTGGGACACGGTTTCTGGCGGTGACAGTCTGATGGTCGGCAGTGGCGACTACGGGCGAGTGGAATTGCATATCCAAGCCATCAATGGAGCGGAGGTAAGGACACTTCAGGGCGTTGATACCGGAAACGGCCTGCCACGGTTCTCAGGAGACTTCGATAAAGACAAGCCTGGCGATGGAGGTGGAAACTTCTTAATCATTGAAGAGAGGGCCTCGAACCTTGCCATCGCAGATTTATGGGTAGGGAAATACCAGAACGGTGTCTTGCTCAGGGGGCGTAGTAACCATCTTCGTTTTACGGGTCTGGAATTTCATGATATGCGAGAAGGCATACGTAGTGATGCGGGGGGTACCCCCGAAGACCCTTTGGGTGCCACGCATGATGTGTGGGTGGTTGACTGTCGTTTCGTATATTTTACCAAGCGGGCTATTCGTCTGGAAGAAGGCAATTACGCCTGGAAAATTCAAGGGTGCTACGCTGATGCGGGCGGGAAAGTGTGGGCGACGGAACCCTTCCAGATTTGCTTTCAGATTGGAAATAAGAGCGAGATCGAAGGACAGCCGCAGGAGCGGGGCATCACTTTTATCGACTGTGTCGCCCTCAATTGCTACAATGAAGGTGCTTCACACACCTGGTCACAACCCATCCAGGAACGCTATTGGAATGGCGATGGTTTCAGCGTGGAGGCCAAGGTCGCCGGGATGCGTTACATTCGCTGTATCTCAATGCACCATACGGATGGAGGTTGGGACGATAAATCAGATGGCCCAGTATTCATTGACTGTGTGGCCATCGACAACAAACGTAATATTCGCCTGTGGGGTCAACATCAGCTCGCTGTATTCCAAAATGTGCTCTCTGCTTACCCCCGCCTGAGGGGGGGGAACTCTGTCGCCAGTGTGCTGTGGACGCGCAGTAACATCGAGGCCGAGAATTGCAAGTTCGTTGATAGTGGCCCTGTATTCATTGATTTGGACCGGGAAACTTCACCGGATGCCAAGCTCGTTTTTAGCAAAAGCCTTCTCATCTGCTCTCGCGCAGTATTATCTAGTTTGGTCGAAGATGGAAACCTAGTGTTGGAAAATTCGATGGTCGTAGAGAATCGTGTCCCAGAATACACCCCTAAAGATCATGATGATTGATACCGTGCCCTTGCCTCCTGTGCTAGCCGATGAAAGTTCCTATGTCATCGCTGTGTCAAAGTCGTTTCACGCGCCCAGAGGTCTTGGCGTCGATTCGGCCCGAGTTGTTGCGTCGTTTTCTGACGCCATATCAATCTTACTTTCATGGTGGAGGATTTGATGTTGGGTGTTTGGACAATCGGGCCGGGCCGGTTGAACTGACCCGTCTTTCCGACATGCTGTTGACGCCCGAGTCGGATATTCCGCCTGAGGTCGCGAATGCGCTCTATGCTGTTCACGAGGTAGCGGTGGAGGAGAATACCGAACTGCTGGAAATGCTCGCTTCCTCGGAGCAAGTGCCGCTTGAACCGAACTCGACATTGCTGGAACTTGCGCTCAGTCTGTGGATGACTGCCCCGAAGGCGCTCAAGTGGATTCACCTGCACCAGTCTTGTGAACGTAAGCGTGCATTCGAGTATTTCAGCGCTGAGGGCGATGCTTCATCGGATTTCGCCCTGAGCGCGGAGGGCATCCGTCAGTTGGAACAGAGCTTGGCCTATTACTTCAAAAAGAGGGATTGGGGCTACGGTTGCCGCATCCATCATCGCCTGCAGCAGGACGAGCACTGGTTTCTCGTCAGCCATGGCGAGCGCTATAAGCGACAGGCGACGTGGGAAGAGGGGCGGATGGGAACAATCGGCTTTCGGCCCGAGCGCTACGACCTGATCATCTACGATACGTTGACGGATGAGTTGTGCGTCAATGCCCAGACGCCCACGCAGCGCGAACACTACCGCAAACTGTTCGGTTTTTATCTGTTTGGGCGAGAGAACTATTTTCCGGGCCGCAGCAAGTACACGCTTGAGCCTCTGCTGAGGGATGGCGCGGCGGCTTTGTTCTCGGGCGACATCCCCGAGATTGAATCTGTACGTCTGACGGAGCTTTGGTACGTTATCGAGGACAACGTGGAGGAGGTTCGTGTCCACAAAGCCTACGATGTTTTTGTCGCGATGAAGCAGCACCGGGAGGGCATTCCGGATGGTGCTCGCTTGTTGAAAGCCACCTTCAAGCTGCGCTACGCGGGACAGTCAAAAGAGCGCACGCTGACGCTAAAGCCATCTAACGTGGCACTCTACACCCGAGACGGTGATGGGCCCGTTCTCGAGAAATGGCTGCACCGCCGGGAGTTTATCGTGCGGGACCGGGTGAAGGGCCATGAGCAGTGCGAACATGTTCTGGCGGTCGGTTGAGGCCATCGGTTCCGGGGCGCGGGACGTCGCGCTACGACGCTATCTGAGCGAGAGCTACGAGAAGGTCCGCCCGTATCTGATGCCATGTGCGGATCTGACGCAGTCCATCGCCTGTGAGCGGACGCTGGAGGGGCATTACTGCATGTACCGGATTGCGGATGTGCCGGAAGAGGACGGGACTTACGCCGCGATGTGCGACGAACACTTTTGCCCAACGAAGTTCTATACGCGAGAGGAACTGGTCCGTTACACGATCAATCCGCAGATACTGGTTCCGGCCATCGCAAAGTGCCTGGGTCTGCATCCGCAGGTCAGCGCAGTTGCGGACGATGTCTGGCAGGTCGGGACGCTCCCGGCGGCAACGGAGCGTACACCCGTGCTCTTCACGCGGGTCAAGTTCGAGGACGCGATGCAGCGAGTGCTGGAAGCACTCATCATTAAAGGGAGTCGCCGTTTCATTCTGGTGACGCCCACCGCCCGTTATTTGAACGAGACGTGTCGGGGTTTGCTGACGCGAGCTGAGAGTCTCTCATTCCCGCTGGATGAGGTCACCGCAATAAACGGCCACGAACCGGTTCTGACCGAAGCCGGGCGTGTGCGTTGGCAGAAGACGAAAGAATCCATTGGAGGCGTAGGAGCGTTGGAAGCGGTCTTCCCGACGCCACAGGGTACAGCTTGGCACGATCTTACGCTTGTGTTCCGTGACGGACACACGCTGACGGCTAAGGTTGGGAATACAGCAATGAAACTGAGCTTTCTGGAGATGGGTATGGAGGATGGGCGTTCGAAGGAACCGAACCGGCAGTGGCGTCTGTTGCGGGCCTTTGCCGAGGAACGCGGAATCATGGATTGGTCCAGTCGTCATGCCCATCCGCGTAATCAAAAACAGAAGGAATTGCTGGCCTCCCGGTTGTCGGCGTTTTTCGGGATCGAGGGAGAGCCCATTTTGACCATGGACCGGGGCAAACGGTGGGAGACGGTTTTCATGATACGAGAATCTTGAGCGCCACTTTTTCAGCACGCGTATCGGGCCTCCATCGAATTTTCGGTGGGGGCCTTTTCTTTTTTTGAAAAAAGTTAAGCCTCTTGGATCCTTATCTTTACATGGAGCCAAAGCTCTTTCGATTTTTTACAAAGTCGAAAAATCGAAAATTCGCCAACAGGGGCGTGAATCAAACAACACGAACCCAACGCATGGCGAAAATCGTTTCGACGAATCGCCACAACCATGAGTGCCGCTTTGAAGAGGCACTCATCAACGCCAGCACCTGCCTTTCATATGCAGGGATTGTTAGCACCTCTCAGGTCGGCCAGGAGGTGCAGCCATGAAGTGGCGATTGGATACTACCGCGCAGCCCGAAGGATTCGGCTACGAGGCAGACGGTGAGAAGGGGAGTCATCCGGTGGCGGTGGACTTCCGCACCCCGGCCACGGAACTGGAGTTGTCGGAAGAATTATCGCCGGAGGATCGGTTGCACGAGCAGGTCCGCATGTTTCGCTGGCTGTTTGAGCAGTGTGTCCTGCGGATGGATGGCGAGTTGCATACCCCCGCTGGAATTGCGATTCGGATGTGCTGCCTGGCATCGCTCCTGCAACTGCATCCGCTGGACGGAGTGCCCTTTAATCAGATTGCTCGACACTGTGGCGTGACCCGGGCGGTGGTTTCGAAGACGATGCTGGACTTGAGTGTAATTACCGGCATCCGTTCGCGTCAGCAACGCTCCGAGGATGCTCGCCGTGCATACCGTAAACGAGCGGTTTCGGTTCATGCCCGGGATAAGGGCTGTGTTGACAGCAGTCCTACGGGCAATTCCCGATGAAATACCTTTCGACCGGCATCCGCCGCTGCCCCGAGCAGGGCAGCGGCGCTCTCGACACATCTGCTCTCGCGGCAAAAGCACCTCCCGTTGAACCCACGTCCCCACCGGCCAGCACGGCGCGTCCGGTGGGGGCCTTCGAATGTCCGGGCGACGACGATCCGTCGGAGTTGATCCGCAGGCGTTGGCTATGCCGGGGCGGCATTGCGTTGTTGGCCGGGCCGACGGGCATCGGCAAGTCCAGCCTGACGATGCAACTGGCTGTCAGTTGGACACTGGGTCGGAGTTGCTTCGGCCTAAAACCGCGTGGACCGCTACGTGTCATGATCATCCAGGGAGAAAATGACGACGGTGATGTGGCGGAGATGCGCGACGGCGTTTATGCTGGAATGAAACTTGCCTCCGTTGACATCGCCGAGGCGAACACCAAGCTCTACATGGTTAATGAGTGTGAGCGGACGGGACTATTGTTTCTGAAGCTGCTGGACGATGAACTCACCACACATCCACGTGACCTCGTGTTCATCGATCCGGTCTTCTCGTACCTGGGTGGCGATGCCAGTGACCAGGCATTGGTATCGGGGTTCCTACGCAACGGCCTCCTGCCCATCCTGCGCAAACACCAGTGCGGCTGCATTCTCGTTCACCACACGAACAAACCTCCGTCGGGTAGGGAGAAACCTAACTGGAAGGGCGGTGATTTCGCTTACTTGGGTTCCGGCAGTGCCGAGTGGGCGAACGCCGCCCGTGCGGTGCTCGCAATGCGTTCCATCGGCTCACATGAGAAGTTTCAACTAATGGCGGGTAAGCGTGGTGGACGCTTGGGATGGACGGACGCCCTGGGCAACCGGATCTACTGGAAACTGATCGGCCACAGCCTCCGTGGCATCTGCTGGCACGAACTGGACCCCGGTGAGTTGAAGATAAGTGCATCAGCCGCTTCCAGCAAGTCATCCAAGGACCAATCACACATGAATCACCATGGTGATAAACCGGAACCGAAGAAATGTGTTCGTTCGCCTTAGTCGGTAGATGAACTGGTGGTGATTTTTCCATCGGAACTCGCTGATCCGCCGGAGCGTTCATTTTATACTGCCCGTCAGTGCTGTGAGCGCTTTGCTGAGCAGGGGTGGTCACGTGACCGCTCGGAGGCGATGCGGGATACTGCGATCACCGAAGGGGTGGTTGATTCGTTTCGTGGTCCTCGTGGAACTGTACTCTACGGACGTGCCTCTGTCGTTACGGAATACCTGAAGCTTAATCCTAATACTAAAACGTAAACGTAATCTGATCTTATGAACTTTGAGTGTGCGGCTTATCTGTGCGGTGTGCGAGTGTGCGGTGTGCGGCTCGCACAATTCAAAAATCCAAGCGTGCGGTGTGCGGCGTGCGGGCGTATATCTATATATACGCCGCACTGCCCGCACGCCGCACACCGCACAGTCAAAGTTATAAAATTCTACATCGAACGGCGAATACAAGGGTTTACCATTGGGGAATCAGGTAACGTGAGAACAATGAACCGTTTCCTCGATGGTGGTGTTGACATCATGTCTATGGTGAAAGTCGTGTTCACCACAGACGAGATCATGCATGGAGATCACCAAGGGCGATGGAGATCAAATCGCATGCGAAGGAATCGAAAATCACCACTCGATCACCAGCATGGATACCATGGGGGTAGGGGGGTAGTTTCGGGGTCCCATACGGAATAATACGCGATGGGGTCCGCGATCAGCGCCCCCAAGTCGAGAGAGGGGTATTTTTTCAAGTTACACTTTTTTGAAAGCGATCCCGGTGCTTTTAGCCTGCAACATGCTTAAAAACAAAGGCTTGTGAGTTCATGCCGCTCGGAGACACCCTCGAAAATGTGTAACATCGGTTGTAACCCTGGTCACTGCGGTGACGTGGTTTCGCCTTCGAGTGCATTTTACTTGGGTTACATACCTCCATTGGTCAGAAAGATGCCCGTGGAGGTATGGACTCGTCCCTTTTTATTCTTCGCCGGTCCGCTTCCCCGAAATGTTGTGAATACTTGCCGGGCGGGACACCTCTATGGCGATGGCAGTTGAGTTGACATCGCTCATAGGGCATGGAAACCCAACATACCGATCTCACGTCCGACGCCGCCGAACGCATCATGGCGGCGGATTTCAAGAACATCGTCAAGAAGGTGCGCGAGGGCAAGACGCTCTCGCAGTCCGAACTTGCCCGGGTGCAGGCCCGTGCTTCCGGGGTGGTCAATACCTCGCTGACCACCGCCGCCAACTTGAACGAGTTGGCTTCGGCTCTTGGCGTGACGCGTCAAAGTATCTATCGCTGGCGCAAGCTGGAGGGTGCTCCCGAGCCTGCTGCCAACGGCACCCACTCGGTCATCGCATGGCGGCAGTTCATGGCGGCGAACGCGCTGGAGGGAGGCAGTGCCTCCACGGACATGGAGGCGCTTAAAGCCCGCAAGCTCTTGGCCGAGATCGAAGACCGGGAACTGCGCCTGGCGGTCCGAAAGAACGAATACGTCCCGCTGGAAGAAGTGCGCTTGGAGTGGACGACTCAGGTCGGCAAAGCTATCGCGCTCATGCGGGCGAAGTTCGAGTCCGAACTGCCGCCGATCCTGTCCGGTCTGGACGCCATCGGTATCCAGCGCGAGTTGTCCGCCGCCATCGATGAGATCTGCACGACGCTCCATAATGGCGGGCAATGCACGCCTTAGCTGCCGGGCTGCTGCCAGTCGATATCGGAGAACTTGCGGAAATCGCGGTCGAATGAACAAACGGCGTAGTCGCTCGCCACAGCGGCGGCAGCCACGTAGCAGTCCATCAGGTCGATCTTGGTGGAGGCGAAACGCTTGAGCGCATCGGCCAGCACAGCGCTCTCTGGACAATCGATGCCGCCATGAAACAAAAAGGGCTGCAAGGCCTCCGCGATCTCCTTGCGCCCGCACTCGTAAACCGAAGTCAGCACAAACACCACTTCGGCCAATACCGGGGCCAGCAGGACCAGACGGACTTTGCCGCTCTCGGCCTGCTCGAACAGCTTACTGGCGGCGGCGAAGTGCTCCGGGTGATCGGCCCGCAAAAAACGCAGGATCACATTGGCATCGATAATCAGCTTTTTCATCCGGGGCAGGGGCTACTTGATTCGCTTGGCACGGGCGGCGCGGTAGCTCGCCCGTTCCGCTTCCTTGCCGACGAACGCTTTGCCGCCGGACAAGGCCCCGGCGACGCTCATCAGCCCCTTGCCCGCCGCCTTGATGCGCACCCCGTCGTCTTCCACGACGTAGACGATCTTCTGCCGGGGGCCGAGCCCCAGGCGACGACGCACTTCCAGCGGAACCGTCGTCTGCCCCTTGGACGTGACTGTTGACATTAATTCCATACCCCAAACCTACACCAAGACGGGCAAAAATCAAGTGATTTTAAAATCCTTACTTTTCTAAAAACTTGCCAGCAAGGAAGCAGTGCTCCTGTCGGTCAGTTGAAATCTCATGCAGAAAAACATGCAAATATATGAATATAAACGACTAATAGAGTTGATAGCTCTTCGATAGAGAGCGTCTATGCATGCATAAACCACAAACCATTGGAGGACAAGATGAAGCAGAACACCAGCACCTCGAACACCAACCTCGCCGTCGCTCCGACCGATGACAGTTGGGGCTTCTTCGGCACCATCGACATGAACGAACGCCTCGGATTGCGGGAAAGCATCGAAGCCTGGAACGACGCCTTCGCGGTTTTCCGAAGTGCCCCGTGGCAGCCGACCGACATAGCGATCCGCAACTTCCTGCGCAGCCGCTGGGGACGCCACTTTGCCGACTCCACCAGCTTTTATGAAGGCTCGCTCAAGAACCGCATCCAGCAGGCCTCCGGCGAAAAGTGGGTGGCGCAGGAGTTCGCGAGCCTCGCCCGGCAGGGCTTCGACACCGAGCTTTTTGAAGGCGACGACATTGCCTGAGACCATCAACCATCAATGCATCAAGATCATGAACTGGACCACGAAAACCCTCAACAAATGCGAAGTGCTCGTCAGCGGGGACTTCCCCTGCAAGAACGGACGCCAGCAGTTGCGCGAGTCCGGCAAGATGCGTGGGACCTTTACCGACGCGGACGCCGCCAAGGCCCATGCCGCCTTCATTATGGACCAGCGCAAACCGTCGCCGCGAACGCAGGCGTCGCTGCCCGCCCCGAAGCGTGAACGCAAGGGTGGCGGTTCTGCCGTCCACCCAAAGATCTTCGGATTCTCAGCCTGCGCGGTCCTGAAGGCGCTCGGACGGGTCGGGATCAAATACCCCGAGGCCGATGCCATCCTCAAGCGCCACGGCATCGAGATGCCCAAGGCTTTCGTCAGCGTCCAGTTGGGCTTCGGGCGCAACGAGCATACGTGGCAGCGCCACGGCCAACCTGCCCCGCTCACGCCGGAGCAACTCAATGAACTGGGGGTGGCCCATGACTGAGCAGGAACGCGAATACGTCCACGCGCTGGAGCAGGCCGTCCTTCAGGCTGAACACGTGATGGCTGATTGGGAATGCGCCCGGCGTAAGGGCTACCTCCCAAACGCCCAGCGCTTCGTCTTCGGCACCGCCGATCATATCCGCCGTGTCCGCAAGCAGCAAAATGTCATTCAGCGTCCAGCAACAGGAGTTGAAGGCCAGGGAAACGCCGGAAGCCCTGATCAAACGTGACCAGTTGGAGGCCGCGATACAAGCAAATGGCGACGAGCATGGCATCGTTGCAATCGTTCCCGCTCATTTTCGGAGACGCGCAAAGCTCACACCAGCGTTCGCGGGCCGATGGGGTCCATGGGCAAATTTCCACCGTTGGGCATGAGCACAGTACGCGTAGAAACGCCGAGGCTTCCTCCAAGGGACTGGCTGGCGAGAAGATTTTCGGATGCGTTACCACGCGCAGAAAACCGGCTTCCACCGTGGGGAACAAGCGAATGGACCGTCCCGCGTTCAGACTGTCCTCCAGCCATTGCCGGGCCACTTGATGGTGCGGGCTGTCCGGGCGAAACGCGTTGATCAGGATGTTGTTGTCGGGCAGAACCATCCTAATTCAGCCGGGAAAGGTCGTCTTCGAGGTCTGCGTCGGCGATGCGCTGACGCAGCTCCCGGTCGCCGATCAAAGCCCCGAAGACGGAGCTGACCGGTAGCACCACTCGCTTGGCTGGCCGAGGCTGCTCCAGCCGCGCCAAACGCTCCTCGACGGCCTCCTCGAAGAAGCGCGTCAGGCTCAACCCCAGCTCACTGGATTTCGCCTTGGCCCGGCGATAGGTGCTGTCGTTGATGCGGAGGGTGGTTTGCATGACAGAAATCTGTCACGCGGTGTCGATTTTGTCAAGGCACATGCATGGCATGCGGATCGGGGTAAACCGGTTGTCTTGGCCTGACTTGGGGAAACTGATCGCGGGCTCGGGCGTGTATCAAACGCTATGGGACCCCGCCTGACCACCCCCTGTGCGCCGGGCGAGTATCTCTTGTAATTCATCGGCGATATCGAACACGGGTTGAAGCTCATTTATGAGGTCGAGGATGTCGTCAATCGATGCGTTGTCGAGGTAGCCGGAGCGTTTAAGTTTCTCCCACTCCTCGACGATGTGCGCGACGAGGATACGCATGTTGCCGATGTCGCAATCATCCTCGGGAACCGAGAGGTCTTCGGGCTTGGCGACACGTCCAGGCTGAGGGGACTTGGCTAGGGGTTGTGCTGACATGGATTGGCTGTTCTTCAGCCGGTTTCAAAACAGCGATTTTGCAATGATCAGAGAAGTCCAAATGTTGCTGCCGTAAGCAATCTTTTCTTTGAAACGCTGCGATAGCTGCTGCGCATCCTGTAATCGCATTTAGCGCTCCTGAAACTCCGCCTCAAGATCGTTGGAAGTGCCAGCGCTGTGGCTGGCACGGACGAGCAGACCAGGATCATGTCGAGGCCGATTTACCCAGAGAAATCTGAGCATAAAAACGTTTCGATCAACTGCTGCCAGGGCTGGTTAATCGAAACGCGCAACGCTGAACGAGCAAGGAAGGGCTACCACCGGCCTTAGCGCTTGGCGCGCAGGCGGCGGCGGTAGGCAACCAGTAGCGCGAGCAGACCGAGGATGGCGGCAAGCTGTGCGGGCTCGGGAACCTGCGACGCGATCAGCGCGTAGTCGCCAAAGCCGCCCAGGCCGCTTTCAGTATCCTCGCTCGCGACCAGGCTCAGGTAGCCGTCCTGCTCCGAGTAGAAGCTGCTCGCCGTCGTGTAATCGTACTCGCCCCATTCGACGGATGAACTGGCGCGGTACAAGAGCACATAGTCGTCCAGATACCCCGACACGTTGAAGCACAGGAGCGCGTCGTCGATATCCGCATCGGTGCTGGAGAGCGAGTAGGCGGCGACGAGGTTTTCCAGCTCAGTGTCCGTGATTTCTGTCACCGAGAAGTCAGTTCCGGCGCTATCGCTGGCCAGGGCAACAATCAGATCGCCGTTCCCATAGGCCAGGCGGAGTCCGGCCAGCGGACCGCTGTAGGCGCCGTAGCTGCTCGCGGTCAGTTCGTTGATCGTCAGTGTGTAGGATGAGGAGGAAACGACCCAGGTACCGCCAAAGGCACGATACGATCCCGTCCCGCTATAGGTGGCCGACGAGCCGATCTCGATCGGCGTATAGACCCCCGCGGCCATGCTGCCGATGGCAAAGGCATTAACCGTGCCGTTGTTGACGAGACCGGCTGAGGGTACTGACTCGCTACCGATTTTAAGCAGCGTGTCGTTACTGCCGGAGAGGCCCAGATTTAAAGCACTGCTGCTGTTGTATACCCTTAAGGCCGAGCCCGTTGTTACCTTCGCATGATCGGCGATGGTCAGCGTGCCGGTACCACTGCTACCGACATAGAGAGTACTGGAAGTCGTCAGCGCCGATCCATTCCCGCTCACCGTTACCTCGCTCGTGGTTCCGATGCCATTTCCGATACGGATGCTTTGGCTTGATACGCTAGCGCCCTCAGAGACGGTCAGCGTGCCGGTACCAAAGTTACCGACATAGAGAGTACTGGAAGTCGTCAAACCCGAGCCAATCCCGCTTACGGTGGCCACTGCTGAATCTCCACTCGCATACCCAAGATAGGCGCCCGCAAAGAACACCTGCGCTCCGTTGATAACGTCAAAACTGGTACCGATGTCAGCCGTGTTGGTGCCATCGGCTGTGACCGTGACGGTCAGCGTATCCTCGCCATCAACCTTATTGATCGAGGCAACCGAGCTGTTGTCGAAAACAAATGAATCGAAGCCGCTCCCGATCAGGCCGTTCGCGCTGATCGTGCCCGTTCCGCTCAGTTCACTGGCATTCGCATAGAAACCTTTCGTACTCAGGCTGCCGCCATCGAACGCGATACTCCCGGTCGAGGCGGTATTGTATGAAACATAGGTCGTGCCCGCCACGCCAACGCTGGCCCCATCCGCAATCGCCAACGTGCCGGAACCATTGTACCCGACATACAGAGTCCCGGAATTCGTCCAGGTCGAGCCTTCTCCGGTCACCGTGACCTCGCCACTGGCACCGGTGGCATATCCGATGTAGCCGGAGGTAGCGGTAGTGTTTGAAACGCTTCCCCCGTCTGCGATAGTCAGCGTGCTGGCACCATTGTAACCGACATACAGTTCGGAGGAAGTCGTCAGCGCCGATCCATTCCCACTCACCGTTGCCGCGGTGGAATCTCCACTCGCATACCCCAGATATCCTCTGGCAAAGGTTACCTGCGCTCCGTTGATAACGTCAATACCGGTACCGATGTTCGCGGTCTTGATGCCATCGGCTGTCACTGTGATGGTCAGCGTGTCCTCGCCATCAACCTTATTGATCGAGGCAACCGAGCTGTTGTCGAAAACAAATGAATCGAAGCCGCTCCCGACCAGGCCGTTCGCGCTGATCGTGCCCGTTCCGCTCAGTTCACTGGCATCCGCATAGAATCCGCTCGTGCTCAGGCTGCCGCCATTGAACGCGATACTCCCGGTCGAACCGGTATTGTATGAAACATAGGTCGTGCCCGTCACGCCAACGCTGGCCCCATCGGCAATCGCCAACGTGCCGGAACCATTGTGCCCGACATACAGAGTACCGGAATTCGTCCAGGTCGAACCGGCCCCGGTCACCGTTGCCTCGCTGATGCTGGCTGTAGTGCCATAAGCGATATAGCCGTTGGTGTTTGAAACGCTGGCCCCATCGGCAATCGTCAACGTGCTAGGACCACTGTACCCGACATGGAGAACACCGCTGTTTGTCCATGTTGAACCGGCCCCGGTCACCGTTGCCTCGCCACTGCCGCTGGCATAATAACCGAGATAGCTGGCCCCGCTAGAAACGCTAGCGCCCGCCTCAATCGTCAGCGTGCCAGAACCGGTGGAACCGACATACAGATTATTGGCATTCGTCCAGATAGAATCTTCCCCGGTTACCGTCACTACACCACTTGAGCCGGAGGCATATCCGATATAACCGTCGGTGTTTGAAACGCTAGCGCCATCTTCAATCGACAGCGTGCCCGAACCGGTGGAACCGACATACAGTCTCGAGGAATTCGTCCAGGTCGAACCGACACCGGTTACCGTCACTACACCACTTGAGCCGGAGGTATATCCGATATAACCGTAGGTGTTTGAAACGCTGGCGCCCGCCGCAATCGACAGCGTGCCAGAACCAGAGTAGCCGACATTGAGAACACCGGCATTCGTCCAGGTCGAACCGACACCGGTTACCGTCACATCGCTAATGCTACTCAAGGCATATCCGATATAACCGTCGGTGTTTGAAACGCTAGCGCCATCTTCAATCGACAGCGTGCCAGAACCGGAATTACCGACATACAGTTTCGAGGAATTCGTCCAGGTCGAATCCTCCCCGGTCACCGTCACCCCACCACTTGAACCGGAGGCATATCCGATATAACCGTAGGTGTTTGAAACGCTGGCGCCCTCCGCAATCGTCAGCGTACCATCGCCGGAATGACCGACAGCCAGACTATTGACATTCGTCCAGGTCGAACCGGCCCCGGTCACCGTCACATCGCCACTTGAGCCGGAGAAATATCCGATATAGCCGTAGGCGCTTGAAACGTCCGCGCCATCTTCAATCGTCAGCGTACCATCGCCGATATAGCCGACATACAGGTAATTGGAATTCGTCCAGGTAGAACCGTCACCCGTCACTGTCACTTCACCGCTGGAGACGGCACCATTTCCGATGTAGACCGTGGAATCTGAAACGCTGGCGCCCGCTGCAATCGTCAGCTTGCCATTCCCGGAATTACCGACATACAGATTTCCGTTATTCGTCCAGGTCGAACCGCTTCCGGTCACCGTCACCTCGCCAGTGGCCCCTGGATTAAACCCGATATAACCATAGGTATTCGACAAGATGCTGCCGCCATCGACAATCAAACTACCATTAGCGCTATAAGCGACATACAGATTGCTGGAGACAGACACCGTGGACTGGGTCCAGTCGATGTTGTTGGGAATGATATGACCGGAGGCCGTAAAGGAAGCGTAACCAGAGGGACATGCCAGCAGCATGGAGAACAGGGGGGCCATGGCCCACTTCGCACACGCGTCGAATCTCGCATTCATAGGGGTAACGGGTAGTAGTATACGGGGTGTTTAACCCTGTTATTGGCATAAATGATAAGCCTTCCTGATAGCCAAATTCAAGCCTTATTTTATTACAAATAAGCATCAACCATCCCTCCAAGCCCTAAGACATCAATCAGGCGCTTCGACTCCTACATAAACGCATATCGTCTCTGAACCGCTCAAGCACAGGCAGTCCTTGCTCACTTTTCATTGCCAAGGGACTTACCTGCCGTCTTGCTGGGTTGTGATATGCTAGCCGTCGTTACTTCTGGAGCTCTTGTGGGGGTGGAGGCCCAGCCGGTGCAGGTGGAGGTCAATGCGGGGGAGTTCGGCGAGGCGGGCGTGTATCTCGTGGGCTTGCCCGATGCCGCCGTGAAGGAGTCGAAGGACCGCGTGTCCTCCGCGCTGGCCAACAGTGGGTTTCGCATGCCTCATACCCGCACCACGATCAACCTCGCCCCCGGCCACCTGCGCAAGGAAGGCCCCTGCTACGATCTCCCCATCGCACTTGGCCTGCTGGCGGCGACGAACCAGCTTCGCCCCGAGACGCTGGAGGGCTACCTGATCGCGGGCGAAATGAGCCTGTCGGGGGCGCTGCGCCCGGTGCGCGGTGGACTGGCATTCGGGCTCTTGGCGCGTAAACAAAAGCTCAAGGGCGTGCTGCTGCCTCCCGAGTCCGCCGAGGAGGCCGTCCTGGCCGAAGGTGTCAACGTGTACCCGGTCAAGTCGCTGGACGAGGCCGTGCGCTTTCTGGAGGGCGAGCACGCCATCACACCCATGACGACCGCGCTCTGGAAGATTTCGTGGTGGTCCCAGAGGCGTTGCTCCCAGTCTGGCAGGGGAGCCAGCTCTTCGGGGTTCTTTTGAGTGGAGGCGGAGCAAACGAGATCTGCGCGGCGTCCGCGGGTTTGGGAGGCGACTGGTTCTCCGGGCCGATTCATCGCGGCGGCTTCGTGGAAATGTGTGGAGGGGAAGACGACTGCCTGGCTGCTGCTTCGGTTTACTCCCCGTTATTTGGAAAAAAAGCAGGCGGTGGCCCTGTTGCAGCCGCTTGTGGCCGAAATGGCTACTGCCGGGATCGAAGAGATCATTGCTACCGCTCCCGAGGCTGCTTCATGGGAAGGTGTTTTTCGGTACTATGCTGAGAGTGTCGAGCACTGGACCGATGAGGACTGGCTTGGCGATTGCGTGCACTTGCGCGAGCGGCTTCGCAGGTACGATCCAGTGGTCAAGGTGGCGACGGACAAGGGATGGCGGGTACGCCCGCTGCGTCCCGACGACTGGCAACGGGTCGAGGAATGGGGGCTGCGGGCGCAATACTTCAACCGCGGACACTTCGATGCTATGCGCCGACATTACCGCCCGGAACTTTCCGGGGTGGCGGAAAATGCCGAGGGCATAGGAGGTTTGCTGGTGGCGACTCAGCAGGCCCGTACCGCGACTTTGGAATTCATCACCGGTCATCCCGGCCATCCTGAACGCTGGCCTCTTGCCACCACACTTCTCTTACGCCGCCTGGTCGCAGTGGATCAGCCGCTCGTTCCCTTCGACCAATTCACTTTGACGACAAACCTTCATCGTGGCCGGGCCATGCACACACTCTCCCGCCGCCTCGGACTACGACGAACCCGTGAGCATCATCATTACCAAGTGTCTCTTGCATTGAGCTGAACCAACGACTGCGCACGGAGAGTATTTCGGCTTAATCCGTCGCTTGATCAGGCAACTGGTTGAGGACTTCCTTCACCCGTCGTCGGCTGACGGTGCAGCGTGGATAGTCACCACGAAGAGTGACGGCAAATTCTCCTTCGGATTGGGAGGTCGTTGTCACGTGCCCGATATTAATAATATGAGCGCGGTGAATGCGCAAGAAATCCCCTGGAGGAAGTATGCTTTCCCAGGCTTTCATCGTCTGGCGTACCATGTCGCACCCACCAGAGGCGTAGTACACCCTGCTGTAGTCGCCGTCTGCGTTGATGC